>JADFNE010000038.1 GCA_022563535.1 Myxococcales bacterium | reverse complement strand
ATCCCCAACCCCCGCTCCTCAAGGTCTGTAGAAGGTACTGGGGTGCCTTGCCCGGAGAACAATCTGCTCTTGCTCGGTTACAAAGGGGCAGCGTGAGTCTGCGCGACAAGCCACCATATCGCATCGAAGAGTTGCTCTCGCTGCTCGGTGTGAGCCGCCGCTTCATCTCTGACCGGATGGAACCCAAGGGGTCTGTGCGTTGGTGGAAAGTCGGCCAGATTGTGCTTCTAGACTACGACGATGTAGAGAAAACCTTCGGAAATCCCCGCGCGGAAAAGGAAATCAACGTTGATGCCGAGGTTGTTGACATTCTCGAGCGGATCGGCGGCTAGTATGCGGTCCATGAGCACACGCATTCGCACATACGTCGAAGTCAAGGGGAAGGATCGGGCGCACAGCCCGAAAGCCGATTGGCTTGTCGTCGTCTCGCAATACCAGGGCAAGAAGGCGACCACGCTGATCGGGCCGCCAACACCCGAGAATCACCGTCGCGCAAAGCTAATCAAGGAGAAGCTCGACAAAGTCCAGGCCACGGGTACGCTCGGAAAGGCCGCGCTCGGCATCCCATCATTCAGGTTGATGTCGGACCGATACCTGAAGGGCGGGGTAAAACTCCACAAGCTTGCCCCTACAACCGTAAAGACTCAGCGCACGCGCCTGACCGTGCTGAACGAAGAGTTCGCCGACATACCAATCGACACAATCACCCCTGAACTAATCATGGGTTGGTGGGAAAGATTCATCGTCGGCGGAAATCGTTCAACTGCAACTGGACAGCGATACCTCAGTGCAATTAGTTGTGTATATCAGTATGCGGCGCAGTCGGGCTTCAAGATCGACAACCCCGCGGCTGCGGTGCGGCGAACGATGCGAGGGACCGCACGTACCAAAGCCGACCGCCAGGAAGACACACGGAACCCGATTGAATCGCTTGACGAAGTCGAAGCCCTATTGGACGAGAGCCGGAAGCGGGGCTGCGAGTATGTGCACTTGTTGATTTTGCTCATGCTGGACGCTGGTCTACGGCGTGGTGAAGCTTTCGCGACTCGCCGAATTGACTGCCAGCTCGGGGAGAACATGCGAGACCGCTCGCGGGTCCTGGCAGTTGCGGAAAATCGGCCGATGGGGTTCGCTGCCGAGTTGCCCAAGAGTGGTCAGACGAGATGGGTGCCGATGAGCTGGCGGATCCGTTGCCACGTTCGGGAGTTCTTCGCGCTGGGATCCAACACTGAGCCATTGATTGCCGCATGGCCACATCACGAGGACTACTTCCAGCGGAAGGTCTTCGCGGATCTCTCAAAAGCAGCCGGGTTGGGCCGCCGTCTCCCAAAGGATCTGCGGGACACGTTCGCGTCTCACCTGCTGACCGCCGGTTGGGATACGACTCAGATCATGCGGTGGATGGGGCATGCGCCAGGATCCTGGGCGATGTTCCGAAAGCGGTACGCAAAGTGGATTTCGCGCCGTGAAGAGCAGGCTTGGCGGTCGCCGACTGAACTTCTCAACTGGCAGGTCCCTACTGACCTCCTGACGCATCCGCGTGTATGGACCCCAAAGCGACCCCAAACGGACCCCAAATCAGAGCCGAAAACACTGTAACTACTTGATTTTATGGTGGGCCCAGGGGGACTCGAACCCCCGACCGATGGATTAAAAGTCCACTGCTCTGCCAACTGAGCTATGGGCCCGGGCAGTGGGTACCACTGCCCTGTGGGCGTGTCGAGCCAGAATGGTGAGTGATTTCGCGGGTTAAAGGAGGGTCGCCTGCGACTTCGAAAGTTTTTCGCTTTATTTTCGCCTCACGGTTGTTTTCGCTTTATTTTCGCGTACTGTGAATCGAGTCTGCACGGGTTCATTCGAGGAACCAACTGCCGGCGGCTCCTCGAACGCCACCTAACTCCGAGAGCTCGGGGGAACAGCAGCGAGTAAAAGAGCGACGTGAAGAGAGAAGTAGAGAAGGAAGAAAGAAAATAAAAGAAAAGAAAAAGTCGGGTGGGAAGATGACCCCCTCAGATCACTTCCCGCCCGCACCAATTTTATTCCTGAGCAACGACAAGGAAACGTCAAGGAGAGGGAGAGCAAGAACCATGCGAAATGCACAACGGTCTGGATTGAATCGAGCGTCTATGAAAACTGCCAAATCAGCTGCCAACTCTGCAGCCAATGCCTCGCAGGTCCACACCCCGGGCAATTTCCGCGCCTGCGCGGCAGTCGTAACCACCGCACCGGTGAATTGGGAATCAATCCGCCAGCACCGGCGTCGCTAGTCGAGCGCGCAGGTTGACGTTACGAACGCGAACAAGAAAACAAGCACGCAGCAAAGAGGTCGTTGAGTTGATGTCACCCACCAACAACCATAAAGCGGGGCCGGGGAGCGCGGGCGCACCCTGCCCCGCCCTCACGTTTGTCGCGCTTCTACTACTGGTACTCTGCGCACGATTCTGATGCCGAAATCCGCGGTATTCGTCGCGAGCGGCAGATGGGCAGATGGGCAGATAGTAGGTAGAAAGACGCTCTCGCGCTCAATCCGGGTAGGTGAGATCGATCACGAGCGCACTGTGGTCGGAACCCGCGATCTCCAGAACCTCGAATGCCTCGACTTCCAGTCCGCGTATGAACCCGTGGTCAATGCGCAGTAGCTTGGGTCCACCGAGCCACGGACCCCAGGTCGGCACGGTCGAGGTTCCGGCCTTGGCCGCAAGTTCGGCGGCGGCATCGGTAAAACGCGAAGCCATGCGCCGGTACCAGGGCCAGCCGGGCGTCGCGTTGAAGTCGCCGACCATGAGTCTCGCGGGACCGGGTTGCGTCTCTTGATCGGCCCGTTCCAGGTAGGCGTCCAGTTCGCGCGCCTGATGCCAGCGCAAAGCGAGGCCGGGGCGCGGAGCCAGGATGTGGGGCGCGGCCACGTGGAGATTCGTGATCTCGACGGGGCCACTCAGGTGGTTCCAATCGCGGGACTCGAGGCGGGCCGTCAGCACGAAACCCCAGCTCATTGGAATGCGTTCAACGCAGACTGGAAAACGGCTCAGCAGCCCTCGCCCAACATAATTGTCGTCGGGGTAGATCTCACCGTGGTCAAATAGTTCTGTCAGGGGTTCGGCCTGTCCAAAGGAGACCTCCTGCAGGGCCAGCACGTCCACTGAAAGTGACGCGACCAGGTTGGCAAAGGCCTCGGGGTCGGCACCGCCGTTCTTGAGATTGGCGGACAGGATGCGAAAAGCTTTGCCCAACGGCGGTCATTCCTCATGATTCTCGCCGTCAATGCCCGCTTTGTGCACATGCCCGCAACGCGCCAACGACCCCTGATCCATCGGTCAGATAGAACCTCTAGTTTAGTGCCGCAGGTTCATCTCAGTGCTCCTGGGCTCAACTCCTGAAGAGATCCGTACACATGATAGTCTCGTCGCGTCCTGGGCCGACCGATATGAACGCCGCCTGGACTTCCACCAGGGCCTCGATGCGCTCGATGTAGCGACGCGCACGATCGGGCAGATCTTCGATCTGCCTGGCCTCCCTCAGGTCCTCGTCCCAACCCGGCATGCTCTCGTACACCGGCTCAGCCCGCGATACCTCGGCCATGGTCATGGGGAAATCATGGGTGAGCTTGCCGTCGATCCGGTACGCGGTGGCGATCTGGATTTCTTTGAAGCCACTCAGAATATCGAGCTTGTTGATCGCCAGATCCGTGATGCCGTTCACACAAACCGCCTCGCGCAACATCACGACGTCGAGCCAGCCACAGCGTCTTGGGCGTCCGGTCGTTGCACCGAACTCCGAGCCCGCTTTCCGCAGGCGTTCGCCGAGAGCGTTGTCGAGTTCCGAGGGAAAGGGTCCCGCACCCACCCGGGTGGTGTAGGCCTTGGTGATACCGAGTACCCGATCAATCTTTGTGGGCCCGATCCCGGAACCGGTGCACACGGCGCCGGCCACGCAATTGGAAGACGTGACAAAGGGATACGTCCCGTGATCGATGTCGAGGAAGGTGCCCTGGGCGCCCTCGAAGAGCACGCTCTTGCCTTCGCGCAGGGTGCGATCGAGGATCCTTCCGGTGTGATCGATGTAGGGCTCGAGTTCGCGCCCCCACCCGACTGCCGTTTCGATCAACACCTCTACGTCGATCGGGTCGGCCTTGTAGAAGTTCACCAACTCGAAGTTCTTCCACTCGGCGAACCCGCGCAATTTGGCCGCGAGTTCTTCGGGGTGCAGGAGATCGGCCATGCGGATCCCTCGGCGAGCCGCCTTGTCTTCGTAGGCCGGACCAATGCCTCGGCCGGTGGTGCCGATCTTCTTGTCCTCGCTCGCGGCACCTTCGCGGGCCTGATCCAGCACGAGGTGCCACGGCAAGATGACGTGCGCACGCCCGGAAACCCGGAGCCGCGAAGGATCCTTGAGAATCTTGCGCTCGGTCAAGGCCGCAATTTCGATCAACAGCGCGCCGGGATCGACCACAACCCCCGGACCGATCAAATTGATCTTGCCCGGGTGCAAAATACCTGACGGCACGATGTGCAGGACGGTCTTTTCCCCGTCCACCACGAGCGTATGCCCGGCGTTGTTACCGCCTTGAAAGCGTGCGACCAGGTCTGCTCTTGGCGCCAGCCAATCTACAATTTTCCCTTTACCCTCGTCGCCCCACTGGGCGCCTACCGCGACTACGGTCGCCATTGGCCTGCTGCTCCCATTGTTCTCGTGACTCCCATGACTACCAAATCCCAGTCGTCGTCCAGATACTAAAGCTCCACCAGGTGTGCCGCGATCATGTGTGGACTTTGGCGCAGCCGCTCCATGATCTCGTCGCTCGGTAGTTCGTCCACGTTCACCAACATCGCCGCCAGGTTGCGGTCCGGCAAGAGTGCCAGCTGCATACGGGAAATATTGAGTCCACCATCGCCCAGAATTGTACCGATGTTGCCCACCACGCCCGCTTCATCGTGGTTTTGAATGAAGATCGTCGGGCCTTCGGGGATCGCCTCGAGCATGAAGTCGTCGATGCGAACAATGCGTGGCTGCCCGCCGTGAAAGATCGTGCCGGCGATCAGCCGGTCTTCGGAACCGCGAACCCGCACGCTCACCAGGCTCGCAAAGTCCTGGGGCACCGTGACCTTGGACTCAATCACCTTGAGCCCGATCTCCTGGGCCACATTTCGGGCATTGACCATGTTGACGCCCTCTCGAACCGACTCGAGGATGCCCTTGAGAACCGCGATGGTAATGGGCGCAACGTTCAATTCCGCCACCTCACCCGCGTACTCGACTTCAACCTGTTCGATCGCCCCCACGCACAACTGACCCTGAAAACGACCGAGCTTTTCGGCCAGGCGCAGGAAGGGGCCAACTTCGCTCAGCAACTCGGGCGAGATCGAGGGCATGTTGATCGCATTGCGCACCACGTCGTTGAGCAGGTAGTCACAAATCTGTTCCGCCACCGCGACCGACACATTGATCTGCGCCTGTTCGGTTGACGCGCCGAGATGCGGCGTGCAAATTACGCGCTCGTGGTTGAGCAATGGATGGTCCGCGGGGGGGGGCTCTTCGACGAACACGTCGAGCCCAGCACCTCCGACCTGGCCGGATTCGAGGGCCTCTAGCAGAGCTTCTTCGTCGACGATCCCACCTCGGGCCGCGTTGATCACCAGCAGCCCTTTGCGCGCCTTGGCAAATGTCTCGCGGTTCAAGAGCCCGGTAGTGTCCTTGGTTTTCGGAACATGCACGGTAATGATGTCCGCACGCGCCAGAATCTCGTCAAAGTCTGAGACCAACTCGATATCGAGTTGCCGCGCCCGCTCGAGGGTCGTGAAGGGATCGTAGGCAATGACCTTCATCCCGAGCGCCTTGCCGCGCAACGCGACGATCCTTCCAATATTACCGAGACCCACGACCGCGAGCGTTCGATTGAAGAGTTCCATGCCCTGAAACTTCTTCTTTTCCCACTTGCCGGACTTCATCGATGCCGTGGCCTGAGGAATGTGACGTGCCAGTGCGACGAGCAACGCAATTGCGTGTTCAGCCGTCGTAATATTGTTGCCCTCGGGCGTGTTCAACACGGCAATTCCGCGATTCGTCGCGGCGGTGACATCTACGTTGTCTACCCCGATGCCCGCACGTCCGATGACCCGAAGCTTGTCGGCGGCGGCGATCACATCCGCGGTGACCTTGGTCGCACTGCGAATTGCCAGACCTTCGATATCGCCGATGACTTCGAGCAGTTCGCCCGGCGACATCCCCGTTTTTTCGATGACTTCAATCCCGTGAGCCTGTCGAAAAACTTCGAGGCCCTCCGCAGCGAGATCGTCCGATACCAGTACCTTGACCAACTGGTTTCTCCTCAGTCGTCCACTGCCCGCGCAAAAGGCCTTCGATCGGGGCGCGTGGCCGACACTTCTTAACCCTATCTATCTTTCCCTCGACGCGAGTCCGCGCAATCGTGCAAGTTGGATCCAATTTCAGCGGCGCGCGTGCGCGTGCCGGAGTTAGCCAGCCGAGTTAAGCTAAACCCTCGTCGTCGCAATGCTTTTGGTGCGGTGGCAAAGTTTGCCTGAGCCCGTGGAGGGTGTCAATTGCCAATCCCAGTTGCGGCACAGGCGGGCTTCAGTCCCGGTCCCGATTCTCCCCAGTTCGCAACCGGCTTGCCCTCTTGCCCGCGCCGACGCCAAGAGGCGGGGGAGTTGCTAAACCACCCAAGAACCGCGCCCAAACCAGCCCAATCGAGTCAATGATGAATTCCGAAGCCCATTCACCCCGCTGCGCCCAACAAATTCGCCCACTCGGGTCCGGCGTTTGGCTGCAGCGATGAGATCCGTTCTCGAACCTCTCGCGATTCGACCCCGCGGCCCCATCGACGCGAGGGTGCGGGTTCCCGGATCCAAGAGCATCACCAACCGGGCGCTCCCGATTGCTTTTCTCGCCGACGGGCAGAGCGAACTCGGCGGCTGCCTCTCGAGCGATGACACCCAGGTCATGTGCGACTCACTGCGGGCCTTGGGGGGACAAGTGGATGTCGATGGCAGCACTTTTCTCGTCACTGGCCACGGTCCGGAATTCGCCCCGCCGAGCGACCCTCTTTACGTCATGAACTCCGGGACCTCCGCGCGATTTCTCACGGCGGTCATGACGCTGGGGGCGGGCCCGGTCGTGATCGACGGAAACGAACGCATGCGCGAGCGGCCTATTTCGCATCTGCGCGACGCGCTCGAAGGCCTCGGCGCCCGGGTCGAGATCCTCGGCAAAAACGAATGCCCGCCAATCAAGGTGCTGGGCGGCGGCCTCCCGGGGGGCAGCGTGTATATGGACGCTTCTGCCTCGAGCCAATACGTCTCGGCCGTACTCATGGTCGCCCCCTACGCCCGACAGGACGTGCAGATTCACTTTCTCGGGGCCATCGTCTCGCGTCCTTATATTGATCTCACCCTCGAAGTGATGGGTGCGTTTGGGGTAGAGGCAAAGTGGGGCGCCACAAAAGGCGAACTCGGAGAGAACACCCTGCTGGTGAAGTCGGGTCAGCGCTATCAGCCCAGGGTGTATCACGTCGAACCAGACGCCTCGTCCGCGGTCTATCCCCTTTGCGCCGCCGCGATCACCGGGGGGCGCGTCCTGATCGAAGGCATTCCGGCAGATTCGATCCAGGCGGATCTCGCCATTCTGAATCTCCTCGAAGGGATGGGCTGTCAGGTGCGCCGCGAAGCAAACGCAATCGAACTCATCGGACCCAAGAATGGACTAACGAGTCTCGGCGAAGTCAACATGAACAATTCGCCGGATGCTGCCCTCGCCTACGCGGTGGTGTGCCTGTTTGCCGACGGGCCCACGCTGATCAAAGACATCTGGAACCTGAAGATCAAGGAGACCGACCGGCTGGCGGCACTCGAAACCGAATTGTGTCGCATGGGCGCACGCGCCGAAGCGGGAGAAGATTGGCTGCGCATTCAACCCGGGCCGCTCCACAACGCGACCATCGAAACCTATGACGACCATCGCATGGCCATGTCCTTTGCCCTGGCGGGGCTGCGAGTTCCCGGGATCAGCATCAAAGACCCGAGCTGTGTCTCGAAGACGTGGGGCAATTTCTTCGACGTGCTGGAGGATCTATAGGTGGAGGTGGGTGCCCCGGCAGGTACCCGAACAGGCGCACGAGTGGTGGCGCGCGGGCTGGAACGACGCTTCGGCGACCACGTCGCTCTCGCAGACATCCAACTAGAGATCGAACCCGGTGAAAGCTTTGGCCTGCTCGGGGCAAACGGTGCCGGCAAGACGACTTTCATCCGCATGGTCACGGGTTTTCTGGTGCCGAGCGCCGGCGAAATCACCGTCGATGGTCACTCACCGGTACTCGAACCTCGCGCTGTCCAGGAGCGTTTGGGCTTTGTTTCCGAATCCTCGCTGCTCTACCCCGAACTCTCGGTTACTCGCTTCCTTCGCTTTGCCGGGGGAATTCGCGGACTCGCAGGCGACGCGTTGGCGAGCGCGATGTCCCATGTGCTCGAACGCTTCGACCTCACTTCCGTGCGCGATCGGCGCATCGGCAACCTCTCAAAGGGTTTTCAGCAGCGCGTCTCTCTCGCCCAGGCCTTCATCCACCAACCGACTCTGGTGATCGCCGACGAACCGACCGGCGGCCTCGACCCACTACAGCGCGCGTACGTACACAAAAGCCTCGCGGATCTTCGCGGCCATCAGACGTTACTTCTGTGTACCCATGACCTGGCGGAAGCCCGGGCGCTGACCCAACGCGTGGCCATCCTGTTCGAGGGAAGGCTCGTCGCGCTCGGGCCAACCGAGGAGATCCTGGGCGATGGCCAGAGTCTCGACTTGTTTCGCGGCGTCTTTGCATCCAAAGCACCCGAGGCGGCAGCACCATGATTCGAACCTGGGCCTTGATGCGCAAAGAATGCAGCGTGCTCTTTGGATCGCCGATCGCGTACGGCGTGCTCTTCATGGTGACTCTGGTCACGGCGATCACCTTCTTCGAACACTTGCGCCTCTACAACCAGATTCTCTTTCTGTTTGCGAGCAATACCATGGGCGGCTTCGAATCCGACACGATTCCAACCCACGTAAACTTGATCGATACGGTCTTCAACCCCGTAATGGAACAACTCGGTGTACTGCTCATCATCCCCATCCCGCTGGTCACCATGCGGGTCTTTGCCGAAGAGCGACAACGCGGCACCGACGAACTTCTGTTGACGAGCGGCTTGACCCCCGCCCAGATCATCTTCTCG
This sequence comes from Myxococcales bacterium, assembly GCA_022563535.1. Taxonomy (NCBI): domain Bacteria; kingdom Pseudomonadati; phylum Myxococcota; class Myxococcia; order Myxococcales; species Myxococcales bacterium. Next base: position 31,750 of record JADFNE010000038.1, on the reverse strand, counting down.
AAGTACAGCGTGACCCTCGGGTTCGTGGTCTTGATGATGGCCGTAAGTTTCGTCTACCCCGCGACGGCGATCGAGCAGGGTGGCCTCGGATGGAAGCACCTCGCAAGCGTTTTTCTCGGACTCTCGCTCCTCGCCACTGGGATCGCCGCAATTGGGCTCGTGTGCTCAGCAATCACCTCGAGCCAGATCGTGGCGGCGGCAACGACCGTGGCCTTCACCTTCATTCTCTACGATTTCGGCTGGACCCACGCCTTTGTCAGTGAATCGGTGGCGATCTCGCTCGACGCCATCGCGCTTCACGAGCGCTTCGCGCACATGTCCGAGGGCTTGATCCTGCTCTCAGATCTCGTCTACTTCTTCGCGCTCGTGATGATCTCGGCGGCGTTGACCCGGCTATCCATTGAGCTGCGACGAGTGGGCATATGAATCGCAAAGCCCTTCTTCTCGGCAGCATCGCCGCGGCTTTTGGACTCGCAAGTCATCGCCTACAGGGAGAGTTCAGCGTCTTTGCGACGGCGCATCTCGTCATCGGCCTGGCTGCACTGCTCTTCGCAGCGGTCGCAACACTTCACAAGATTCGCCGGACGAGGCGCGGGGTGCGGCTCGAATCCGTTTACCGGGTGCTGCTCTATACCGTGGTGCTTTCGGGCAGTGTCGTCTTGCTGGAACGGCTGGCCGCGCAATCCGAGCTGCGCTTCGACTTGACCTTCGAGGGGGAATTCCAGATTGCCCCGGCTACCCGCGACGCCCTTGCGCGGCTCGAGGGTCCGGTTTCCTTGACCTTGTTTCACGACCCGGGCGATCCCCGCATCCGCCGCACCCGGCTTTTGCTCGGAGAAATTGCCCGGGACCGCCCTGTCCAGATCCACACGCTCTTGATCGAAGAGTCACCCGGAGCGGAGGATCGCTTCGGGATCGGTTCCTCGAATACCGTCATCGTAGAACATGGCGACGACTGGATTCGAGTGTCACGTCCCACCGAAGGTGCGCTGTTCGAAGCCTTCGCCAGCCTCGCTCGGCGCGGGGACATCGTTCTCTACATCACCACGGGTAGCGGAGAAGGCAACATCGACGATGGATCTGCGTCGGGATTTTCAGGCCTGGCGGTGGGCTTTCAGACCGAGGGTTTCGATGTCCGCACCCTGCCCAGCGCGGTCATGAGCGAGATCCCCGAAGACGCGGATCTGGTGGTCGCGATCGGTCCACAGCGCAACATGCGCAGCGATGCGCTCGCGGCGCTGCGTGGCTACCTCGACTCCGGCGGCAGTCTGCTCGCCTTCATCGAACCCGGGGTCCAGAGCGGGCTCGAGGGACTGTTGGCCGAATTCGGTCTGCAATCTCCGGACGCCCTGGTGGTGGATCCAATCTCAGACCCGGTCGATGGCGATATCCGCGGGTTGAGTCCCATCGTGTTCAACTACGCGACACACCCCGTCACCGAAGGCCTCGAGCGCAACCGCAATACGGTCTTTCGTCGCGCTCGAAGTTTCGCACTGCACAAACCGCAACCGCGCGATGATCTCCAGGCCGTGGTCTACACCAGCGCTCACGCCTGGCTGCACGAAGGTCCACTCGAACTCGGTTCACGCGAACCGCCAACCATGCCGCCGGGCATCAGCGTGGGTTACCAGTATCTCGGCGTCGCCGGCCGCTACCCGCGTTCGGGTGGCGAGGCCCGAATCGTTGCCTTCGGCGACCGCGACTTCGCGTCAAACCGCTACCTGCGCGCCCTCTACAACCTCGACCTGGTCATGAACGCAGCGCACTGGGCCGTAGCCCGCCAAGATCGCATCACCCTGCGCCCCAAAAGTGCAGGGCTGATCCAGTTCCCCGTCCCCATCGCCAACTCATTGAAGGCCTTCTACGGAGTCGGCCTCCTGATCCCAGAAATCCTGCTCATCGCCGGAGGCCTGACCTGGCTCCACCACCGCCAGTCCTAACCCACAAAATTTAGACCGCAGCCCCCCTTCGCTCCGCCGATTCTGGCGTCCCCCGACCAAAGTCAAAACCAAATCCCTCTATTGAATCTCCAAAGCTCCCGTAGGCTGCTCCGTCGAAATCGCAATCCCTTTGGCCCCAGCCTGCTGTGCAAGATCCAAAATATTGACCGCTCGCCCCAACGCAACACTCGCATCGCCCCGCAGAATCACGATCTTGTCGTCCGCCTGTTCGAGCGCAACTTCGAGCAACCGCAACACCGATCCGGGTTCCGCCAGCTGATCGTTGATCAGAATTTCCCCTTCGGCGCTCATCGAAACAATAACACCGTTTGGTGTAGTGTCCTCCGCCACCGAGGCGTCCGGAAGATCGATGTTCTTGCCCTCTTCCACGATCACGCTGCTCGTGACCATGAAGATGATCAACAAAACCAGAAAAATATCGGTGAGTGGAGTCACGTTGATCTCGGCGACGATCTCGTCGCCAACATCTTCGATTCCTCCGCCAATCGGTTTGGCGCCCATCTCAGGACTCGCTTTCGCCGGCGCTGGTTTCTGCGTTGGTTTCTACATAGATGAGCGCCTGCACGAGCCGTTCGCTCGCCCGGGCGTAGACCGCGTTCAGGGATCCGATCCGGATCTGCAGATAATTGAAGAAGATCAGGGCGACGATCGCTACCCCGAGCCCGGCGGCCGTTGCGATCAACGCCTCAGACAAGTTCGCCGACACCACCTGAAAGCCGGTATCGCCGCTTCTCGACATCACCCCGAATGCGCGAATGATGCCCACCACCGTGCCAAACAATCCGACGAAGGGCGCGAGTGATCCGACGGTACCAATCATCCAGACGCCGCGTTTGAGTCCACTGGCGAGTTCAGCGCGCCGGGTCGCCAGGACGCGATCCAAATCTTCGGCCGCGACGTTGTTCCAACCCAGGGCTTCGTGAAACGCCGCTGCCACCGGAAGTTTCGAATCGGCGCAGATGCGCTTTGCAGCTTCGAGGTCCCGACGCACGATGGCATCGATCGTCGACGCTGCCATCCGGCGAGACGACGCTTCGAGACCTTTGAAGCTCACGAGCCGCTCGCAAAACACGGAGATGCTGATGATGGAACCGATCGCCAGCGGAATGTTGGATAGCCATCCCATGATGATGAGATCGATGAAGTGCTCGCTTGTAAACATGGACTTCCCTCTCGAGAATCTGCGCGGGATCAGGGCGGTCGTCGGCACCCGAGATTAACGGAGGCCCAAGTGACCTGCACAGGCTCGGGCTCGGTAACCCGAGGTACCAGTTTCGAGTCTGTGTGGACGGGAACCGAGCGGCGCGGAGCAGCGTCCTACCCGGAGCCGCCTCGAGTGCGCTATCTCGTGATCCAGGGGAATGGATCGCAGCACTGCCCTGCTTCCCCGATGACCCGCAGCGTACTGAGCCTACCGGTGAGGGACCCAAGCGAGCGATGAGTCGCAGCCTGAAATCGAATCGCAAACGATCGAGAGTGCACACAGCACCCCGACTTCGCATGGGCGCGCCCGGGAGCATTTTCAAGACCGGTCAACCGCTCGACCCCCTGGTCGTTGCCGCGAGCGCGGCTGCGCTGCCGGGGCTCAGCATGCCCGAACCCGAAGACCGCAGGCGGATTTTGATTTCCAGCGCGGCGTCGGCACTGCTTCACATCTTGATCATCACAAGCATCGCCTTGCTGGGAACCATCGCGAAACAGGCGGCCGAAAAATTGATTCCGGTCGTTATCTTGAACGAGCCGATCGAACTGCCGGGCTCGAATGATCCCTCTCCCCTGCCGATTCCCAAGCTGCTCTCGGCGCCGATGGCCAGCGTCGTCCCTCCAGCGATGGAGCCGGTCAACCTCGCGGCGGTTCCCGCACCGAGGATCGAAGCAACGAGCCTCGATCTCGTCGCGCCCAAGTCACTGGATCTGACCGAGGTCATGAACGCTCCGCTGGCGCCCCAGGCCGAAATCCACGCTACCCCGAGCGCAGCAGACATCAGCGCAATTCAACCGTTGGAAATCGCCGCCGCCGATCTCGTCGCACCCGAGGTCGAGATCAGCGGTCCCAGCGCGGTTGCAATCCGGACGGCCACGGACCTCGTCGCCCCACATGCCTTCGATACTTTGTCGGAGCTGAACGCGACCCATTACAAGGGAGCTGCGACTGCGGTGCCGACGGCCATCGCAGGCAGCGAAACTGGCGGGACCACGATCGCGACAGGGATTTCCGCCGAATACCTTGCCGCGGGATTTGCGGGCGGTGATCCCAACGCCGTCGCCACGATCTCTTGCCTGCAGAGTGCTTTTGTTCAGCGCTATTTGGATGAAATCACGCGCCGCACCTACGCTCGATGGGAGCCCCCGCTGGACGCCAGCCCCGACGACGTGGTCCAGTTTCGTATCGCGATCGATCAATCGGGATCTATCGCGAAGCTCGAGATGATCGAATCGACAAGCCGACCCTTTGCCGAAAGTGCCATGATCGCCTACCGGAACGCTGCGCCGTTCCCACCCCTCAACGACAAAAATCGCTGTCTTACCGAAAAAATCTTCAGGCTTACCTTCAGCAATCCTGAAGTGCCCTGAGAGATTGCTTACTCTCCTCGCCCTATGACGCGCAGAACGCCCTGCAATTTTCTCTTGATCGCCGCTGTTGCTATTAGAGTTGTAATTGAAGCTGTAATTGGAGTTATGATTGGATTGGGACTCGGTTTCACCACACCCGCCCGAGCGACCGAGACTGAGTGCATCCCCATCGTCTTGCTCTACGACGAAAACGAAGAATTGAGCGAACGACGCAGCGACACCAACCGCGATTGCAGCCACGATGAGTTCGTCTTCTACGAGCAAGGCAAGCCCGTGCGCTCCGAGCGCGACCGCGATCACGATGGCCGGCTCGACTCGTGGAGCCAGTACGCAGACGGCCACATTCGTCTGCGCGAACTCGACACCACTGGCGACGCCGCCGTCGATCGCTGGATCGACTACGCCGACGATCTCCCAGTGCGCCAGCGAGACGACACCAACGCAGACAGCCAGGTAGACATCCGCAGCGAATTCATTGACGGCGAGGCAAGCCGGCGGGAAGAGGATCGCGATTTCGACGGGCGCTTTGATCGTTGGACCTTTTACCTGGGCGGGAAGCCGAGCGTTGTGGAAGAAGACCGGGATCGCGACGGGCGAGTCGATCTCCACGCCGAATTCGATCTCGACGGCAGCAAACTGCTGGAGCACCAGGACAACAACGGGGACGGCAAATTCAACCTCTCGCTCTACTTCCGCGACGGCCAAACCATTCGCGCCGAAGAAGATACGACCGGAGACGGCAACAAAGATGTCGTCACAACCTATGCGGATTCGTCGATCACACTGCGCCGAGCCGACACCACTGGAGACGGCCGTTTCGACACCCGGATCGAGTACCGGCTGGGAATCCAGCGAGAACGAATCTTCGACTCCAAACTCGACGGCCGGCCAGAAGTCCACGCGTTCCTCGACCCGGCTGGCAATCTCGAGCGCGAGGAGATCGACACCAAGAACGCGGGCTACCCAGACATCACCCGATTCTATCAAGGGGGTGTGAAAACCAAGGAAGTCGAAGACCCGGACGGCGATGGAGTCCCCAACCTCGTCACCTTGTTCCGAGATGAACTCATCAGCGAACAGCACGTGGATTCGAACGGCGACGGCCAACTCGACACCGCAATTTTCTTTACCGAAGGCCGCAAAACGCATCAGGGAGAGGATCGCAACGGCGATGGCGACGTCGACGTCCGCTACCAGTTCGACCTCGAAGAGAGGATCAGCCGGGAAGAACTCGACAGCGAGCCCGACGGATTTTTCGAAACCACCAGCCTATTCGACGAGGGTTTGATCGTCGAGCGCAGCATCGATTCTCGCCGGCGCGGCAAGCCCGACCGCACCGAGTACTACGAGAACGGGGTGCTGATTCGCGTCGAACTCGACGAAAATTTCGACGGCGAAATCGACAGCTGGAGTTTCTATGCATCCGAAGGCGATTTTGTGGGCGCCCTCATTCGTCGCGAACAAGACCAGAATCACGACCAATGGGTAGACCTGTGGATCGTTTTCGACCCCGACAGCAAACAACCGCTCACGGTCTTTAGCGACAGCAACGGCGACGGTGACGCCGACACGTTTCGCTACAACGACGAACTGGGAAAACTCCAGCGGGTCGATCGAGATCGAAATGCCGACGGCAAGACCGACGAGCGCTTCTTCCATGTGGACGAAGTCGCGATCCGCTACGAACGCGACGACGACTACGATGGGCGGTTTGAAACCCGAGGCCAACTCGATCCGGAAGGCCGCGTCAGCGTATTTGAACGGGACACCACGGGCGATCGCCTGTTCGATTTGCGCCAACACTTCGAAGCCGACAGCAAGATCCTGGAAGAGCGAGACACCCGGGCAGACAGTCGCTTCGACATCGTGACCTATTTCGAAGCGGGAATTCGGGTGCGACAAGAAATCGACACGACCGGCGACGGTCAGATCGATTCGACGCTCTACTTTTCCGCAGACCAGCAGGTTCGCCAGGAGCGCGACCGCAACGGGGACGGCGCGATCGACCTATGGGTGGAACTCGATGCCGCCGGAAAACCCCTGCGCGAAAAATTCGACACTAACTTTGACAACAAAATCGACGCGGTACGAATTCACCGAGCAGGTCTGATTCAACGCGAGGAGCGTGATCGAGATTTCGACGGACGCTTCGAAGAGGTGAGCCGATACATAGCCGGCACACTCGTCGAGACCACAATTCACGACGGCGATCTCGCCGGCGCCTGGATCGCAAAGCTCGTCTATGAGAAGGGCCGCAAGGTCGAGCAACTCGAGGACCGCAACCGCGATGGCAAGGCGGATCTCCGCACCCACTTCGCAAGCGACGGCACCACGATCACCCGCAGCCAGGACGACGCGGACTTCGACGGACGCTTCGAAACCACGCGTCACTTCAAAGCCGGTCAGGTCGTTCGCAGCGAGACGGACGCGGACGGAGACGGCGAGATCGAATTGACCGTGTTTTACAAGAATGGCAGCGCGAACCTGCTCGAGATGCGCAGTGCCGGCCGAAACTGCGTCGACATCCGGCGCTGGCTGAACAAAGATGGCGACGTCACGGCCGAAGAGAAAGACTCCGATGGCGACTGTAAATACGACGAGTGGAACTACTACAAGAACGGGCGACTGTTTCGCCGCGCGCGAGACACCGAGGGACGCGGTCGTGCGCATCTCCTCTACGAATTCGATGAGCGGGGGAAGCTCGTCATTCAGGAGATGGCAAGGGGCAAGACGGCCAGGCCGGACCAGAAGGTTTTTTATGCCAGTTCCGGCCAGGTGACCCGTCAATGCACAGACAAGGACGGCGACGGCGATTTCGAGGTGCAACTCTCATTCGCAAACGGGGTGGCTTCCCACGCGTTGATCGACAGCGAAAACCGGGGCGTGACGGACCGGCGCGAGCTCTATCGCAACGGTGAGTTGGTCGGGGTCGAAGCCGACACCAACGGTGACGGGCGGCCCGACGTCGTGCAGATATATCGGGGACAAACGGTCGTCCAGCAAGACGAAGACACCGACTTCGATGGGCGGATCGACCTGCGGTTCCGAAACGGCGAACCCGTGGTTCTTGAAAACCCGGTAGAGGCACCCGGGGAAATCCCTGAGATCGACTGCGGAAGTTTCAGCAGTTTCTGGGAATGAAGTTCGACATCGACGCCAGATTCCGTCCAACCCATCACTTTTCTGTGAGGTTTCAACTACGCAGACCGATAAATTCACCGAGTATTGCCTGCGCGACCTAGCTGACCTACTCCGTAGCATTGCGCGACAACGAAGCGACAAACATCAATGTGACACCGACCCCCTGCGAGCTGGGAACGAGGACGTACGCGAAATGAGTAATCCGATTCGAAAGGTCCAAGATTTTGGTCAGAGCATCTGGTACGACAACATCAGTCGCGAACTCGTCTCTTCCGGCGAATTGGCGCGCCTGATCAGCGACGACGGAATTCTCGGCGTCACTTCGAATCCAGCGATCTTCGAGAAGGCGATCGGCGGTTCATCGGACTACGACCCGTCGATCAAAGAACTGGTCGGACAAGGGATCGGAGAGGCGGTCACGCTCTTCGAACACCTCGCCATCGCCGACATTCAAATGGGAACCGATGCGCTTCGCGGAGTGTACGACTCGACGAACCGAGTCGATGGCTACGTGAGCCTGGAAGTTTCTCCATACCTGGCCGATGACACCCAGGGCACTCTCGCTGAGGCGCGCCGTCTGTGGAAAGCGGTCGATCGCGAAAATCTCTTGATCAAGGTTCCGGCCACGAGCGCGGGCGTTCCCGCGATCGCCCAGCTGATCGGCGAAGGAATCAACATCAACGTCACGCTGCTCTTCGCAGTCGATGCCTATAAAGCGGTGGCTGACGCCTACATCGAGGGCCTCGAAACCCTCGCGGCCAATGGCGGCGATGTGAGCCGGGTGGCCAGTGTCGCGAGTTTTTTCGTAAGTCGCATCGACGCCATGGCGGATGCGCAGTTGAGCCAGTTGCTCGAGAACGAAAAAGACGCAAGCAAACGCGCAACCCTCGAAGGTCTTCGCTCCAAGGTCGCAATCGCCAACGCAGTGATGGCGTACGCCCACTTCGACGAGGTCATCGCGGGAGATCGCTGGAAGGCGCTCGCAGCCAAGAACGCCATGCCCCAACGGGTTCTATGGGCCAGCACCGGGACCAAGAGCCCCGATCTACCCAAGACTCTCTACGTCGATGCCCTGATCGGAAAATTCACCGTCAATACCGTTCCCACCGCAACCCTCGACGCATTTCGCGCCGAAGGTACCGCGAGCGATGCCCTCGGAGCCGACAAGCAGGCGTCGATTGCCGACGCGCGAAAGATTCTGAGCGATCTCGAGGAAGTGGGGATCAGCCTCAAGGAGATCACCGACGAACTGCTTCCCAAGGGCTGCCAACTCTTCAGTGACGCGTTTGACACTTTGCTCGCAGCGGTGGCATCCAAGCGCGAATCCGCGCTAGGGAACCGTCTGGCCAAGTTTGACGCCAAGCTCGGTGAGAGCGCCGACGCAGTGGCGATCGAAATGGATCACTGGCGCGCCGACGGCAACGTTCGCCGGCTCTGGGACGGCGACGCCTCGCTGTGGAGCGGTGACGACGAGGCAGAGTGGCTGGGTTGGCTGCCTGTGCTCGACAGCTGGCGGGACAACCTCACCAGCCTGCAAACGATTGCTGCTCGTGTAAAAGACGAGAGCATTGCCCACGTCGTGGTGATGGGAATGGGCGGATCGAGTCTCTGCCCGGACGTCTTGAGCCGAACCTTTGGTCCTGCCAGCGGTTATCCCGAAGTGCTTGTCCTCGACTCGACGGTCCCATCCCAGATCGCCGCAGTCGAATCGCAAATCGATCTCACCAAGACTTTGTTCGTCGTGCCCTCCAAGAGCGGTGGCACCATCGAACCCAACACCTTCAAAGCCTACTTCTGGGACAAAGTCTCGGCAGCGCTGGGCGGCTCAGGCGCAGAAACTCGCTTCGTCGCCATCACCGACCCCGGCACGAAGCTGGACGAACAGGCGAAGAGCGAAAAATTCTCATCGATCGTGTACGGCATCCCGTCGATCGGCGGACGCTTTTCGGCACTTTCGGCGTTCGGCATGTTGCCGGCCGCGTGTCTCGGCATTGACGTCGAAGACTTCCTCGCGCGCACCCAGCTGATGGTCGACTCCTGTTCGCGCTCGGTCCCCCCAGCCCACAACCCGGGCATCCGTCTCGGTGTGATCCTCGGCATCCTGGCGCGACAGGGCCGGGACAAACTCACCCTGGTGGCATCCCCCGCAATTGGAACCCTGGGCGCGTGGATTGAACAGCTGATCGCCGAGTCCACCGGCAAGCAGGACCGCGGCATTGTTCCCGTGGACGGCGAACAGCTGGCGCCTCCCGATCAATACGGGGACGACCGTTTGTTCGTTTACATTCGCCTCGCAAGCGATGCGTGCGCCGACCAGGACGCCGCCGTCAGCGCGCTCGAAGCAGCAGGGCATCCGGTGGTTCGTCTCGAACTCGCAGACAAACGCGATCTGGGCCAGGAATTCTTCCGCTGGCAGGTCGCCACCGCGGTGGCGGGATCGATTCTCAAAATCAACGCCTTCAATCAGCCCGACGTCGAGGCCGCCAAGATTGCAGCCAAAGCGCTCATGGACGCCTACGAGAAAGACGGCTCATTGCCGGCAGAGACGGCGATCTTCGAGGCGGACGGCATCTCGGTGTATGCCGACGAACGAAACGCCCAGGCAATCAGCGGAGACGACCTCGATGCGATCGTGAAGTCTCATCTGGCCCGCATTGGACGCGGAGACTACTTCGCCATCAACGCCTACGTGGAGATGAACAACAGCCACGACGAGCCGCTCCAGCGCTTGCGACACGAAGTGCGGGATCACTACAAGGTGGCCACGACCCTCGGCTACGGCCCGCGTTTTCTGCATTCGACCGGACAGCTGCACAAGGGCGGCCCGAATCGCGGAGTCTTTCTCCAGGTGACCGCGGACGATGCAAACGATCTCGCGATCCCCGGTCAGAAGTACACATTTGGGGTCCTCAAGAGCGCACAGGCGCAAGGGGATCTGGAAGTCCTGGCGGGGCGCGAACGTCGCGCCCTACGCATTCATCTCGGCGCGGACGTCCGCGCCGGACTGGAACATCTCGCCGCAGCAGTACATCGCGCTCTCCAAAGCTGACGCTCCCATAGCCGAAATCTAGCCGACATCGTTGGGTCGAAGACCCGCGCTCGCCCGCGCGACTTTGATCCATCAATTTGCAACATTGGGAATGACCCGCCTCGACGCGGGTCATAGGGGATGCACGCATGAGCGAAGCTACTGGGATCGAACTCACCTCCATCAACACCATTCGAACGCTGTCCATGGACGCAGTACAGGCCGCGAACTCGGGGCACCCGGGTACGGCGATGTCCCTGGCACCCGTAATCTACACCCTGTGGCAACACTTTCTGGCCTTTGACCCCGAAGATCCAATCTGGCCAAACCGGGACCGTTTCATCCTTTCCGCCGGACACGCATCGATGCTGCTCTACTCGATGCTGCACCTCACCGGCGTCAAAGCGGTCAACGGAAAGTACGAAAAACTGGGGACCGAGGCCGTCACCCTCGACGACATCCGAAACTTCCGCCAACTGGGAAGCAAGTGCGCCGGTCACCCCGAATATCGTTGGACCTCGGGCGTCGAAACCACCACCGGTCCCCTGGGCCAGGGGCTAGCGACCAGTGTCGGCATGGCCATCGCCTCGCGACACATGGCGGCCCGCTTCAACCGACCGGGTTTCGACATGTTCGACTACAACACCTACTCGCTCTGCGGCGATGGCTGCATGATGGAAGATGTCTCATCGGAAGCGGCTTCCCTCGCGGGCCATCTGCAGTTGTCGAATCTGTGTTGGATCTACGACAGCAATCACATCACGATCGAAGGCCACACCGATCTGGCATTCTCGGAAGACGTGGCCACGCGCTTCATGGCCTATGGCTGGAACGTACTGCGAATCGGAGATGCCAACGATGTCGACCGTCTCGATCGCGCGTTCAATGCGTTTCTGACCGAGAGTTCCCGCCCTACCCTCATCATTGTCGACAGTCATATCGCCTACGGCTCACCCAACAAGCAAGACACCAGCGCGGCCCACGGCAGCCCGCTGGGCGACGAAGAAATACGCCTGACCAAGCAAGCCTACGGCTGGCCAGAAGACGAAAAGTTCCTGGTCCCCGAAGCGGTGCGCGAAAATTTTGCCGACGGCATCGGCGATCGGGGTTCTGCCCTACGAGGCGCCTGGATGGCTCAGTTCGAGCGATACAAGGAACAGTATCCAGAACTGGCGGACGAGTTGTATCGCATGCAACACCGCCAGCTCCCGGCCGACTGGGAAAAGGCGATCCCGAAGTTCGAGCCCGACGCCAAGGGCATGGCCGGGCGCCAGGCGTCCGAAATCGTGCTGAATGAATTGGCCGGCCGGGTGCCGTGGCTGGTGGGAGGCTCGGCGGATCTCGCCCCCTCGACCCTCACCCGGATCAAGGCGGAAGGCGCCGGCGACTTCCGCGCCGATGAATACGGGGGACGAAACTTTCACTTCGGCGTCCGCGAACACGCCATGGCTTCGATTCTGAACGGCATGTCGGCCGCAAAACTGCGCCCCTACGGTTCGACCTTCATGATCTTCAGCGACTACGCCCGAGGCGCCATGCGGCTGAGCGCACTGATGGAGCTCCCGGTGATCTACATCTTCACCCACGACTCGATCGGCGTGGGCGAAGACGGGCCCACCCACCAACCCATCGAACAGCTGCCGTCGATGCGAGCGATTCCGGGCCTGATTGTGTTCCGGCCGGGGGACGCCAACGAGGTCGCCGAAGCCTGGCGGGTCACCATGGCGCTGCGCCACGAGACCGTCGCCATGATTCTCAGTCGCCAAGCCATGCCGACCCTGGATCGAGCCAATCTGGCCCCCGCTTCGGGAGTTGCCAAAGGGGCCTATGTTCTATCCGACCCCAGCGAAGGAGAACCCGAAGTCATCCTGATTGCGAGCGGCACTGAAGTTTCGCTCTGCCTCGAGGCGAGTGAACAACTCAGTGGCGAGGGCGTGAAGGTTCGCGTGGTCAGCATGCCTTCCTGGGAACTCTTCGAGCAGCAGAGTCCAGAGTACCGAGCGGAAGTTTTGCCCCCGCACATCAGGGCGCGCGTCTCGGTCGAGCTGGCTTCGACCTTTGGCTGGGAGCGCTATGTCGGCAATGAAGGTTGCTGTATTGGAATGAATTCCTTTGGAGCTTCGGCACCACTCGCCGAGCTCCAGCACAAGTTTGGCTTTACCGTGGATCGCATCGCGGCATCGGCAAAGGAGCAGATCGAAAAACATGGGGGTGGCGCTTAGCGGGACGCACACGCTACGGCGCAGACTTCGCCCCAAATCAGACTGCACGAGTATTTGAACCATCGAACCAGGACTGGGACTAACGCGGAGTTTGCGCTGGGGGAATCATGAGCGGCAATCAATCATCGGACACTGGGAATGCAGACGGCCTGCTCGCGACAGCGGAAAAGGCCCTCGAATGGGTCCGTGACGGACAAATCCTCGGACTCGGAACCGGCCGGGCGGCGACCGCTTTTGTTCGCGCATTGGGCGCTCGCGTGCAGAGCGGCTTGAACGTTTCGGGGGTGCCCACTTCGGAAACGACGGCGAAACTCGCCCAGGAACTCGACATCCCGCTCATGACCCTCGAAGAAGCCGGGTCGATCGACGTGTGCTTTGACGGCGCCGATGAGGTGGCGCCCAATCTCGACGTGATCAAAGGCTACGGCGGAGCGCATGTGCGCGAGAAGATCGTCGCTGCGAGTTCTTCGAAGTTGATCATCCTGGTGGGTGCCGAAAAACTCGTCGAAGTCCTGGGCAGCCGCGGCAAACTTCCGGTCGAAGTCCTCCCGTTTGGCGAAGCCCACTGTCGCGAAGCGCTGCGCAGCCTGGGATGTGAGCCCGCCCGGCGCAGCACCGACGAGGGCGCTCCATTCATCAGCGACAACGGCGGCTACATCCTCGACTGCAAAATTGCTCCAATCCAGAACGCAGCCGAGCTCGAACACGCCATCCTCGACATCCCGGGAGTCCTCGGAACTGGACTCTTCATTCAAATGGCCGACGTCGTGATCATTCAGGACGGCGACGCGGTCGAGGTACGAGAACGATGAACCCGAGCCCGTGAGCAGCAAAATGCATCCCGTGGCTTTAACACGACAACATGAGCGAGACGAGAGACAGGAGAGAAACAATGCAACTCGGAATGATCGGCCTGGGGAAGATGGGTGCCAACATGGTTCGCCGCATCATGCGTGCGGGAAACCAATGCGTGGTGTTCGACCAGACGCCGGCGAACGTCGAAGAACTGGAGAACGAAGGTGCCACCGGAGCGTCGTCCCTCGAAGAACTCGTCTCGAAGCTCGACGCACCCCGCGCAGTCTGGATCATGGTGCCTGCGGGCGAGATCACGGAATCTGTGGTTCAGAAACTCTCGGGTTTGCTCGCCAAGGGCGACATCATGATCGACGGCGGCAACTCGATGTTCAAAGACGACGCCCGCCGAGCCGCGGAACTGGCACCGAAGGGCATCCGCTATCTCGACTGTGGTACCAGCGGTGGTGTCTGGGGACTTGACCGCGGTTACTGCCTGATGATCGGCGGCGACACCGATGCGGTCTCACACCTCGACCCGATCTTCAAGTGCCTGGCACCGGGACGCGGCGATGTCGGCCGAACACCGGGACGCGAAGAAGGCAAGGGAACGGCGGAAGAAGGTTATCTGCACTGCGGCCCCGCCGGAGCCGGTCACTACGTCAAGATGATTCACAACGGTATCGAGTACGGACTGATGCAGGCCTACGCAGAGGGTTTCGACATCATGCGCTCCGCCGGCGCCGACACGGTGCCCGAGCTCTACCGCTACGACCTCGACCTGGGCGACATCTCCGAGGTATGGCGCCGCGGTAGCGTGGTGGGTTCGTGGCTTTTGGATCTCACGGCCCAGGCCCTGGTCGAGCAACCCGATCTCGAAGACTACTCGGGCTACGTGACGGACTCCGGCGAGGGACGCTGGACCATCAATGCCGCGGTCGAACAGGCAGTACCCGCCGACGTTTTGACGGCCGCCCTCTACACCCGCTTCCGCTCGCGCCAGTCCCACACCTTCGCGGAGAAGATCCTCTCCGCGATGCGACACAAGTTCGGCGGTCACGTCGAAACCAATTAGTTCACCCCGTGCTGGTCCGCGACAGGAGCATCTTTGATGATTGACCTCACGACCGAGAATCCGCTGCTGGCTGGTCTCAGCACCCAACTACAACCTCAGCCCTGTAGCTTCGTGATCTTCGGCGGTGCCGGGGACCTGTCCCGGCGAAAACTTCTGGCGGGCCTGTACAACCTGGCCCTCGACGGAGTCTTGCCGGCCAATTTTTGTGTGATCGGATTTGCTCGTACCGCCCTCGACGACGAAAAGTATCGAGAACTGGCGCGGGAATCGATCGAGAAGTTTTCTCGACGGCCTATTCAAGAGCCCTATTGGTCGGACTTCGTGAGGCGCCTGCACTGGGTATCGGGGCCCTTTGACGAACCCGAGGCGTATGCGGCCCTGGTCGAACGACTCGCCGAACTCGAACCGAACTTCGGCATTCCCAACAACCGCATCTACTACTTGTCCATTGCACCGAGCCTGATTGAGGTGAGTCTCGAGAATTTGAAGACGGCCGGCTTGATCAGCGATCCGACCGACACGAGCAAATTCTCTCGCATCATTGTAGAAAAGCCGATCGGTCACGATCTCGAAAGCGCGCGCAGCATCAACGCGACATTGTCCAGGGTTTGCGACGAGAGCCAGATCTATCGAATCGATCACTACCTCGGCAAAGAGACCGTGCAGAACATTTTGGTCATGCGCTTTGCCAATGCGATATTCGAACCCCTTTGGAACCAGAAGTACATTGATCACGTGCAAATCACGGTTTCCGAAGAAGTCGGAGTTGGAACCCGGGGCAATTACTACGAAGAGGCCGGCGCCCTGCGCGACATGGTCCAAAACCACATCTTGCAGTTGCTGTGTCTGACCGCGATGGAACCCCCGTGGTCCCTGGCCGACGAAGTCGTGCGAGACCAAAAGCAGGAAGTGCTCAACTGCCTGCGCCCAATCGACCCCGCAAACGTCGACCAATGCGTTGTCCGCGCTCAATACGGAGCGGGTTTCATGCACGGACTCGAGGTCCCGGGCTATCGTCGCGAAGCGAATGTCGCGGCAGATTCCGCCACCGAAACCTTTGTCGCACTCAAGTGCTACATCGACAATTGGCGCTGGGCCGGGGTTCCGTTCTATCTGCGCACGGGCAAGTGCATGACCAAGCGCGCGAGCGAAATTGCCGTGACGTTCAAAGCCGTACCACACGTTCTGTTCAACGTGGACCCAGAAGTCCCGCTCGAACCCAACGTCCTGGTTCTGCGCATTCAACCCGATGAAGGCCTTTCGCTGCGCATCGCGACCAAACTTCCCGGCAGCAAGGTGCAGATCTATCCGGTCAAGATGGACTTCAGCTACGGCAGTACCTTCGGCGACCAATCCCCCGAGGCCTATGAACGCCTGATGCTCGACGTCATGGCCGGAGACGCCACACTGTTCATGCGCCGGGACACGGTAGAAACCTCATGGTCGTGGGTGATGAACATTCTCGATGCCTGGGAGGGAAGCGGTACGCGCTGGCTGCCCGAATACCGCGCTGGCACCTGGGGGCCGATCGAAGCCGATCGCTTGATTGAAGGCGACGGCCGCAAGTGGAGAGCCCTGTGAGCGCTTCTCCTGTCTCTGCTCCTCACGACTACGAAGCGCTGGCCCCGCCCCGCGCAGTCGAGTTGCAGCATGTCGAGGAGGAGTTCGTCAGGTTGCGGCTCGCAGCGCCGTGTAACATCGACGCCACATCAGCCGATAATCAGCCCATAACCCGTGCGTGTATGTCGAACCTGATCGTCTACTGCGACAACCCCGCTGAAGCCGATGCATTGGCTCCGCAGTTCAGCTTGATGGCCCGCCGCCATCCGGCGCGCATCATCTTGTTGGTGGGGGAAGATCCGGAACAGTCGCAAGGAATCGTGGCCCAGGTTACCGCCGGCGTGACCCAGTTGGGCAAGCGACGTCATATCAGCAGCGAACAGGTGCGCATCAGCGCATCTGCCGACGGGCTGGGCAGGCTCGCCTCCGCCGCTCGCCCCCTGTTGATTGGCGATCTGCCGACCTCGCTCTGGTGGAACTCGATCCAACCGCCGCCGACCGGCGGAGACCTGTTCCTGGAACTCCAGGAAATGGCGAGCAGCATCATCTATGACAGTCGGGGATGGCGCGACCCGCGCACCGGTTTGATCGCGACGTCAAATTGGGTGCTCGGAACGCGAGAGCGGAGTCTGGTGACGGACCTCGCGTGGATGCGCTCGCGGTTCTGGCGACGCCTGTTCTGCGAATCGCTGGCACCGCACGTGCTGCCGGGAGCCCTGAATCACATCGAGCGCATTGAACTCGAACACGGCCCCCACGCCTTGCCCATGGTCTGGCTCTTCATCGGCTGGTTGGCTCACTGCCTGTCCTGGAAGCCTCAAGGCGGAAAAGTGGGTTCGAACAAGCACCTCATGATGAAGTTCTTGTCTGCCAGCGGACCCGTACAGGTCGAGATCTCTCGCAACGACGGGGGACCGGCAGAGATTCGCCGCGCGACCGTGACCTCACGAGGCGTCGGACCGACGGGAGCAAAACTCGAAGCAGAATTCGAAGCGCTGGACAGCGAGCGAGTGGCGATCCGAATCGACCACGGAACACAAACCGAGAATTTCATATCCACGCCCAACGATCCCCCGATCCTGATGCTGGCCTGGCAGCTGGCAAATCGCACCGGACAGGCCGAATTTCGCAAAGCCCTTGGGATTGCGCGGGCAATGGCGATGGAGCTGGGAACTTGAGCGAGCTGCCGAAACGAGAAGTGCAATGTCTCGAGGACCCCCAGGCCGTATGCACCGCAGCCGCGGAGGAATTCGTCCGTTGCTACATTGCGGCGCTCGACGCCCGGTCCGTTTTTCGGGTGGCGCTTTCCGGGGGCTCGACGCCGTGTCGCCTGCACCGCATCCTGACCCGAAGCCCGTATCGAGAGAAGATCTCCTGGGACCGAATCCAGTTCTACTTTGGAGACGAGCGCACGGTGCATCCCGAACATTCGGAATCGAACTTCCGAATGGCAAAAGACACATTGCTCAACGAACTCCGGGTCGACGATTCTCAAATCCACCGCATGTGTGCCGAGCAGGTCGATCTCGATCAAGCGGCGCGCATGTATCAAGACCAGATCGCAGAAGGCTTCGGCATTTTGGCGGGAGATCCGCCCCCGAGCTTCGACTTGATTCTGCTGGGCATGGGCGCCGATGGCCACACGGCTTCATTGTTTCCCGATACCCACGCCCTGCACGAGGGAGAACGCTGGGTCGTGGGCAACAAAGTTGCGAAGTTGGGTTGCTCACGCATGACCTTCACCTATCCGCTGATCAATGCAGCCGATCGCGTCGTGTTCATGATTCCGGGCCAAGCCAAGGCAGAGGCGCTGGCTGCAGTTCTCGAAGGTCCCGAAAATTTCTCCCGCTATCCCTCTCAGGGAGTCCAACCCAACCCGGGTAGCTTGCTGTATTTGATCGATCACGCGGCCGGCGAGCAACTCACTTCGGAAACGAAGCAACTGTGACACGGTGAGAATTGATTAATGGCATCGGCGTATCCTCCGATCGAAGAACACGGAATCATCGGCAACATGCACACGGCGGCGCTCGTTTGCACCGACGGTTCGCTGGACTGGCTCTGTTTCCCGCGCTTTGATTCGCCAGCGGTTTTTTGCGCGCTGCTCGACAAAGAAAAGGGCGGCAGCTTCAAATTGGCGCCCCTGGGCCCGGACATCACCTTCAAACAACTCTACTGGCCCGAAACGAACATTCTGGTGACACGCTTTTTGTCGACCCACGGCGTCGCACAGATTACGGACTACATGCCAGTCGGCCTCGCAGAGGGTGAGACGGGATTTTGCTGGATAGTGCGCCATGTCCACGTCGTGCGGGGCAACATGACTTTCGGACTCGACTGCACCCCCGCCTTCAACTTTGCTCGCGACGAACACACAGTGAGCCTTTCCCCGACCGGCGCCGTTTTTGAATCCGCAGATTTGAGTCTGGAACTCTGTTCCCCCACCCCGCTTTCAACCGACGGCAAGGGAGCCCAGGCCGAGTTTGAGCTGCAGGAAGGCGAAAGCCTGGTGCTTACCCTGCGCGAAGTCGAGTGCGGCCAGGGTCCGGGCCCTCGCATCGACGACGAAACGAGTGACATGCTGTTCAAGCGCACCGTGAATTACTGGCGCAAGTGGCTCTCCCAGTGCACCTATACAGGACGTTGGCGCGAACACGTCCACCGCTCCGCGCTGTTGCTCAAACTGCTCACCTACGAGCCCACGGGCGCCATCGTCGCGGCGCCCACGACATCGTTGCCCGAAACCCTGGGCGGGTCGCGGAATTGGGACTACCGCTATACCTGGATACGCGACGCGGCGTTTACGGTATACGCGTTTTTGCGTATCGGCTTCACCGAAGAGGCCAAGGCGTTCATGCACTTCCTCGAGGCGCGTTGTCGAGAACTCAATCCCGATGGTTCTCTCCAGATCATGTACGGCATTGACGGGCGCCACGATTTGCCCGAGGAAACCCTGGATCATCTCGAGGGCTACCGGGAATCGCGTCCAGTGCGCATCGGCAACGGAGCCTTCGACCAGATGCAGCTCGACATCTACGGCGAGCTGATGGATTCGGTCTACCTCTTCAACAAGTACGGGACTCCCATCAGTTTCGACCTCTGGTCCAGCTTGAGAAAGTTGATCAACTGGGTCTGTGATCACTGGCAGGAACGCGACGAAGGCATCTGGGAGGTGCGCGGAGGCCAACAGCACTTCGTCTATTCGAAACTCATGTGTTGGGTAGCGATCGACCGAGGCCTGAGACTGGCGGACAAACGCTCATTTCCCGCAGATCGAGAACGCTGGTTGCGCGTCCGCGATGAAATCTATGAGCAAATCATGCAGAAGGGCTGGAGCGACAAACGCCAGGCCTTCGTCCAGAGCTACGGCAGCGACGCCCTGGACGCCTCCAGCTTGATGATGCCCCTGGTGTTTTTCCTCTCTCCGAGTGATCCCCGCATGCTCAACACCATCGACGCGATCAACCATTCGCCCGCGAATGGAGGCCTGGTCTCCGACAGCCTGGTCCGCCGCTACGACGTCTCGAAGACCGAGGACGGCCTCAGCGGTAACGAGGGCACCTTCAATCTGTGCACCTTTTGGCTGGTCGAAGCCATGACCCGAGCCGGCGTCGACGACCCCGAACGCCTGGATGACGCGCGTCTCCTCTTCGAACAGATGATCGGATACGGCAACCATCTGGGCCTCTACGCGGAAGAAACCGGAAGCAACGGCGAGGCACTCGGCAATTTCCCACAGGCGTTCACCCACTTCGTACTCATCAGCGCCGCCTTCAACCTGGACCGTGCGCTGGGAAACCGCGCCTAGCACGACACCCTCGATCAATTCCCGTGTCACGTTTGGCTCGATGTCGCATACGACCCAAGCGCGGCGGCGCATCAGTTCGCCCCCAGCGGTCGAACAGACTCGGCATGCCGGTTGCAATTGCTGCCATCTCCACGACAGCCAACACACTGGGAATATTGGAGATGAGTCATGCAAGCCATTCATACCATCCTATGGATCGGTCCGGAGCAAGGCCTGGTCCAGAACGGACTGCTGGAAGCCGAAAGCCTCGACGTCGTCTGGGCTCGTGATGTCGAGACAGCCACAGACCTTCCGGTTTCGAGTTTTGAAGCCGCGGTGCTGGCCCTCGAAGAAATGGAACCCGTGCCCGATGCGATCGCGAAGCTGATCGCAATCAAGGACATGCCACCGCTCCTGGTTCTCGCACCGGCCGCTGCGGCTATGGAATTGCGCCAACACATCCCGCTTGGGGGAGGCGAGATCCTGATTTCGGATTCGCGCCTTCAGGGCGCCCGTTGGCGACGAGAGTTGTGCGCACGAATCGCAAAAGTCGTTCTGGACCGCGGTCGAACCGGCTTGCGAGTCGCCCCGCAACACACAGCCGAGGGTCGCGGCGCAGCGAGTCACAAGATCATCGGTCGCAGTGAAGCCATTCTCGCGGCGTTCGATCTCTCCGAACGAGCGGCCAGCGGATCCACAACGGTTTTGCTCTACGGAGAGACAGGCACCGGCAAGGAAATCTTTGCCAAGGCGATCCATCAGATGAGTCCCCGAGCCGGGGAAAACTTCGTCGCCTTGAACTGTGCCGCGATCCCCGATGCATTGCTCGAAAGCGAGTTGTTCGGATACGTTCGCGGCGCCTTTACCGGAGCCAACACGAACAAAATTGGTCTCTTCGAGTTGGCTCGACACGGCACCTTGTTCCTCGACGAAATTGGGGAAACCTCCGCGCCGCTCCAGGCCAAGCTGCTGCGCGCGCTGCAAGAAAAGGAGATCCGGCCCGTCGGGAGCAGCAAGGTCAGGAAGGTAGATGTCCGCATCATTGCCGCGAGCAATCGAGACCTTCGGGTCGAAGCCTCACGCGGGGCATTTCGCGAAGACCTCTACTACCGGCTCGCGGTGTTTCCAATTTCGATCCCACCGCTGCGCAAGCGAAACGGCGACATCATCCTGATCGCCGAACACTTTCTGCGCTTGTACAGCAACGGCGGTGGTAAAGCCTCGCCGAATCAACGACCGGCCGAACTCTCTCAGGCGGCCGCCGAACTTTTTCTCACCTATCCCTGGCCCGGAAATGTGCGCGAACTCGAAAACGAGATTCAGCGGGCAATCGCCCTGGCGGGTCCCCTATCCCTCATCACGCCAGAGTTTCTGTCGGAGTCGATTTGCGACGTCAGAACTCCGATCGACAGTGAAGAGCATATCGGCAAGACCCTGCGCGAGATCGTGGCCCAGGTCGAAGCACAGGTCATCCGGCGCACTTTGGCAAACAACACCGGCAAGCGGGCCCGCTCCGCAAAAGAACTCGGTATCACGCGGGAAGGGCTCTACAACTAGATGCCTTCACTGACGGGGGATCGAGAATGGGAGTATTTCGACCCGCCACTCTGCCCTAGGGTCGGATCTGATGTGAGTTCGGGCCGGATAGACTCTGATTCCAACCGCAACGGCATCCCTCTCCCTTGCGGGAATATTGCCGCCACCCTGTCACTCGAATCACCCGACAACGAGGGGCTCTACGAGTAGATGCACGCTCTCGCTGGTAATCCGGATGGTGCAGGGATCGAGGGCAACCACGCCGACGCCGATCGGTAGGCCGATCATTCGGGATTTCTAGCGACAACGTACCCAAAGCTCACCCAGCGGCCGGCATCGACAGCGAGGGTTTTGGGATCCCCATCCGGCTTGAGCTTGCAGAAAGGATCGTGGGAAGCGTAAGCTTGCCACCAAGCCTGTGCGTCGGGTGCGTGGCCCGACTCGAGCGTCACGAACCCCGCTGCGTCCACAGATTCGACGGTATGTCCGAGGCTTCGAAAGCACTCCTTCCACCCGAATTTCTGTGACACGTGGGGCAAGAGATCCTCCGGGATCGGCCTGTCATGATGCATGGGTTCCGCCAACCCGAAGACGGCACCGGGTCGAAGGACTCGCCTAATCTCGGCGAGGCAGCTCTGGTAGCCAGCTTCACCCCAGTACGACCGAACCATTTCAAGTGCCGTAGTGCAATACACTGCATCGAAAGTATTCTCAGCGAATGGCGTAGTCGGGACGGAGTGGCCTTCTGACGGACTGGGCTTCAGCTGCAGCTTGAGTGGAAGCACCGATGTTCCCACTCCCCAGGAAGCAGCGTTGGCGAGGGTGTGCTCGGCCATTGGACGCCCGTCCTCACGGTCGTCCAATGGATCGATGGCGACCACCTGAACGTCATATTCTCTCGCAAGGAAGCAGCTCTGGTAGCCGCGATACGAGCCCACGTCCAAGACGCGCATCCCCGGCGAGAGTTCAAGGCGATCGCCGAGAAACTCTGCAAGCTCAAGCCCGCCCGGGCCGCTGCACTGGGAGTAGACCAGATCAAGGTCTGTGTACTTGGATGCGCGCGGGTACCTGGCTGACGGCAATGGAAGAACTCCTCGGCAGGTCACTCCGTCTAATGGTCGCTCGCCTGCTCAACTACTATACAGGCTGCTGGTGGTAGGCACTCTCGGCGCAGCCTCCCGGCGGGTCGTTGTGAGACTCGCGGTTCCTCCGCAACATCCGTTCTCTGTCGTATGAATAGGCTAGATGGCCGAATAGGAATCGACGCCACATCACTACTCTGATCGTTTAGCAACTGGGTCCCATGACCCGACAACGAGGGTCTCTACAAGTAGATGAAGCGTTCAACCGTGTAATACGAACGGGGGAAGCGAAGCCCTCGCCACCGCATGGAACCAGGAAACCCCGAATCCCAAATGGGATTCTGTGCTGCCGAGCCGTTCCCCACACTGCTACGATGCTGCGAAGACTGCTGCCTTCGCGGTCGAAGGCTCGCAGCCTAAAAGCTAGGCGGCGTACGGTGACACTCCAAGACCTCGGGAATATCGGCGAATTCGTCGGCGCGATCGGCGTGATCGTATCGTTGCTGTACCTAGCGACACAGATCCGCCAGAACACACGCGCCGTTCGAAGTTCTGCCCAGCAAGAAATCCTCGGCGACATGTCCATGTCGGGGTTCATCAACCTAGTCACTGGCGACTCCGATACTGCGAGCCTCTACGAACTCGGCCTCGCAGACTCGCGTGATCTGAGTCGCGCCGAGCGGCTGCGCTTCTCGCTACTGCTCACGCGATTCTTCTTCGGCTTCTCGCGCATGTACGACCTACACCGCGACGGCAACTTGGATTCGGAGTCGTGGGAAGCGCAGAAGGAGATACTCCGGTGGGTCATCAAACAGCCTGGTGTCAAACGCTGGTGGCCCAACGCTCGGTCGCAGATCCCCCGAAGCTTTGCGGATTTCGTCGAGCGCGAGATGGGCTAGGCACGGTTCAATCGCTCCGTGGAAGCCTCACACGGAGGCGATGCCTGATTCCGCTCCTCGCGCCCTCTCGAATTACCCGACAACGAGGGCCTCTACAACTAGATGCCTTCACTGACGGGGGATCTGAGAGGAGCCGCGGGGGCAATTTACGGGCCGAACGGATGGCAGGAGTAGCCTGCATGGGTTGGACGGGCGGGGAAATAGCTCAACGATTCCGGGACGGACCGATATTGAGGACGGACAGCCAGTGCCGGGCCGGGGCTCGGACTCACAGCAGCCCCTCTCCGGCGTGGTCTTTGAACTCCTCCGCGCGGCGGACGTAAGACCTCAACGTCTCGACTCGTCGGTGAAGACTTACGTCCATCGTGCGGAACACAGACGAACTCGTTCAATTCTCCTCCGGCTCGCCCTCATCCTGATAGATCAGCGAGAAGTTCTACGCGCCGTCAGCATTGTAGATATAGAATGCTAACTTTAGACGGTTTGTGAGCAAAGAGGAGCCCGCAATGGAAGTGCGGATCGTCGGATTGCAACACTGCTCTCATTGCCACCAGATCGTGGCGCTCTTCCTACCCTGCGCTGCTGGGGCAGGTCCACTCGACGAGGGGATAGCCCTCGGGGTGCGCGTCGAGGCTGCCGTCGGCGCACTGCTTGAGGACTTCGAAGGGGGTCCACCGTCGCTTGTCGACCATTTCCTAGACCGCTCTCGTGAGCGCGGCGAAGTTCCTCGCCAAATCAGATTCGAGAGGGAAGCGCCCGGCGTAGTGGTGGCTCTAGTCTACCTGCAGGGGCCGGACGGGGTTACTGCGGTACGCTGTACTCCGGGGGAGGGAGTTCTGATTGCCGTCGCGCTCGGCCTCCCGTGCTTGATTGATGATGATGACCTCAGGGACAGTACTCGCGATGAGTTCCACCGCGTGCGGGTCGCCTCGCGCGGGAACGACCCCCTGTTGCACTAGGCCGGGGATATGCAGCTAAAAAAGGAAACCTACTACGCGCTTCGCGGTCTGCGCTTTCTGCTCCGCCACCCGCGCGGCACGGTGTTCCAGATTTCCCGGATTGCCAACGCGGAGGGAGTACCGGAGGCATCGCTTTCGAAGGTGTTTCGGCGCATGGCCTCGGCAGGAATCCTTCAGACCCACCGAGGGGTGGGCGGTGGCACTTCGCTCGCGCGCGACCCGGAGCAGACCTCGCTCCGCGACGTCGTCGAGGCGGTCGAGGGACCGCTCCCGTTGCAAGGATGCCCGCTGGCCAGTCTTACCTGTGACGCAGGCCAGAAATGCTCCGTCTTTCAAGCGGTCTGCCGAACGCAGCGCGCCTGGCTTAATGCGCTTGAAACCGAGAAAATCACAGGCCTTTGCCGGACCCCAGCGGCAAGCCGAACCCGGGGGCGTGCTCGGCGATAGCGCATCTTCCGGTCCGCAGGGGGAATGTCCCGCCCCCGGCTGATCTTCTAGAAAAATAGACGGCGGCTCCTTCACCCTTCGCGTGTTACGGAGGCTCGATCTGCCAAAGACGACGACCGTGGAAATTCTGCTCACGCTCCTCGGAGCCACGGCCTACTGGCGATTGGGTCACTCGGAATCGGACTCGTGGGGCTCGCAGCCAGGCGCAGGCGCTTGAATTAGAGCAGGCATGCTCTGCCCATGTGATTGCCGCCGGCCTGGCCGCTGGGATTGGCTGCGGGTGGCGCGCTGGCAAGTGGTGCGGCGGAGGCGGCCGAGGCCTCGCAGCTGGCGATTCTCAAGGCGGCGGCTCGCAAACGAAGATGGGGATGTCTCTGACCGTGCGCTTTCGGTAGTCGGCGTAGGGGGCGTAGTGCTGGTCGCAGATCGGCCAGAGCTTGGACTTCTCCTCGGGTTCGGCCAGGCGGGCGCTGAGCTTCATGCGGCGGCCCCGGTATCTCACCTCGATCTCGGGGTGCTTCACGAGATTGTGGTACCAGGCCGGGTTCCTCGGGGCGCCGCCCAGCGATGCGACTAGCAGCACACCCTCCCGGTAAGGAACGTACATCAGGGGGATCGTTAAGGTGCGGCGACTCTTCGCGCCCTTCATGGTGACGAAGCAAACGTCGTCGCCCCTGATGCTGTTGAACAGGCGGCCGCCGGTCAGGCGATTCAGAAACACGTGCACCCGCGCCAACGCCTTGATTACCGAAGGCGCCGGAGGCGCGGCGCCACCGGTTGAGGTGCCGGGGGACTCGGTCGTCATCGAGGTGCCTCCTGATCGTACGATCGCGAGTACTCGACCGCGATCTTCGTTGACGCGATCGCGTCGCACTCTTCGAAGGTGGAACGACGACTTCGACCCCTCGTGCGGCGCTGGTTTCCCGGAGCCGATTGCGTCTGCTGAGATCCGAAGCGTTCTGGTGCCGTTCACCACTTCCGAGCCTCTATCCATGCACCAACGCCAGGATCTGATGTTGACTCATGGGGTGCTGCGACTTTTCTTTCATTGTTCTCGATCTCGAAACGACCGATCACACCTCGCTCAATTACCTGGGATTGACCTCGGACCCGTTGCCGGGACTTTCGTCGAGGAAGAAACATTGGTCGCCAGCGCAATCATGGAAGCGATATCGGCCAGGTTGGCCGGGATCACCAGGGTGTTGGCCTCTTTGGCGAGTTCACCGAAACTCTTCACATACTGCTCCGCGATCCGTAACTTCATCGCGGACTCGCCTCCCTCCGCGTTGATCGCAAGGCCGACCGTCCGGAGGCCGTCGGCGGTTGCATTGGCGATGGCCAGGATGGCCGCTGCCTGTCCATTGGCTTCGTTGATTTGCTTCAACTGGTCCGCTTCGGATCGCTTGATGACTTCCTGTTTTTGGCCCTCTGCTTCGTTGATCTTGGAGTCCCGTACACCTTCTGAGGTGAGAACCATCGCGCGCTTCTCCCGCTCCGCGCGCATCTGCTTTTCCATGGCAGCCAGCACATCTACGGGCGGCTTGATGTTCTTGATCTCATAGCGCAACACCTTGACTCCCCAGGCTTCCGAGGCCTGGTCGACCGCCTCCACGACATTGGCGTTGATGCTGGCGCGTTCGAGGAAGGTCCGGTCCAGGTCGATCTTTCCGATCTCGCTGCGCAGGGTCGTCTGGGCGAGTTGAGAAATTGCAAAGATGAAATTCCCAATGCCGTAGGACGCACGTTCGGGATCCATAACTTGCAGGTAGAGAACACCATCGACGCCGACCTGGACATTGTCTTTTGTAATACAGACCTGCTCTTCGATATCGATCGCGTGCTCCTTCAGGGAGTGCTTGTAAGCAGCGCGCTCAATAAACGGAATGAGAATATGGAAACCCGCTCGAAGGGTTTTTTTGTACTTGCCGAGTATCTCGACCACATAAGCACTCTGTTGGGGTACGATGAGCGCCGTTTTGGCCAACGTGACGATGACCAAAAACGCAACTGCAATTGCCGCTATGAATCCAATATTTTCCATCGGTTCCTCCTTGGCTGGGTGCCCGTTGTTCGATTAAAGAAAGCTGGCTCAGAATCCAAGCGGGTCAGGGCTCGGCACGAAGTTCGAGGACGAGGCCGTTGGTCCGCTGAACGATGGCTCGGCTGCCGGCTGCGAGGGGCTCGCTTCCGATATTGCGAGCTTGCCAGTCTGCGCCTCGGAGCTTGGCGCTGCCCATTTCGCCGGGAGGAATTTCTTCACTGACCAGAGCGATTTCACCATCGACTCCTTCTACCCGGTCAGGAACCTGCCCTCGAATCTTTTTGTAGACCTTCGCTCGAAAAATGACCAGATTGGCCACCGAGACCCCGGCAAAGAGCAACCACTGACCCCATATCGGCAGAGCGACCGAGGTCGTTCCCAACAAGCCTACGAGCAATGCGGACACGCCTAGAAAGACCAGGTAGAACTCGGCATCCACTACAATCTCAGCGCCCAGGAAAACACTCCCCAGGACCATCCAATGCCACCAAAGCATGCCTACACCTCTTGCCATAAAGCCAAGCATTGACCGGGAATCAATCGACCCCAGCCGGCGGGAGTATCGACAATGGCGCGCTCCGTGGCAATCGCAAGATCTGCCAAAGATTGAAACACAGAATCAAGCCACTACTCCGCATCGCCTTGCAGGACACGAACTCATTCTCTCTCCTCGCCGCCGTCCCAGGGCTGCCCGTCTTCGGCGTGGCTGAAGGTCATCCGCCGCCAGTGGCCGCAGAGAATAGTAAAATCAAGCCGCAAATTCGAAGAAATGGCCGATAACGGGTCTGATGTCAAAACTTGAAATGAGAGAACCATCCCTGTCTTCGGGAAATCGAAGCTGTATCGACGGGCATCTCCCGCTGCTCACCCGCAGTGTTGCTGCCACGTCTACCTTCGGCGGCCCGACTCTTCTTTCCGGCAGAATTATCGGGGTTGTCGTTCTCCGGCCACCCCTCGAACTCCTCGACGCTCAAGAAGTACACGCCAGCACTGTCGAAGTCCGTCGCCATCCTTTTAGTGTAGCTCTCGTATCGACGGGTCTAGGTCGTCGGGCTTATCTGGACCAGGCATGACTTCCGCTAAGCAACACTTTTCGCTCCACTCAGTCCGCCCCGCCCCATCCCTCGCTTTCCCGCAAACTCACGTGCCTCACGGCTCACTCCTAGTTTTCCCGTAATGTCACCCTATATAAAGAATAGAGAGTGATATTTCGGGAAAGCACGGGGTAGGCAGACCCTGACATTTCGGGAAAGCAGCGGTGGCGGGCATGTGAATTTGCGGGAAAACAGATGGCTGGTAGGGGTGACGTTCCGGGGAAGCTAGACGCTCACGATTAGGAAGCCTCTGCACCGGCGGCTTGAGGAGAGGCTCCTAGCTCCCCTTGGCCGTGAGGAGCATGTAGTGGTCGTCTGTCGCGGCTCGGTCGCTGGCGATCACCATTCGTTCTTGCCATCCGTATTTCTCGGCAAAGGCGATATCTACGCGACGGCGAACCGCCAGATCGGTCAACACTTCTACGTCAACGGGAAACTCGCGACCGTCGAAGCGAATGCGACAGAATGAGCCGCGTTGGATGTTCTTCCACCAGCGGCTCTGCTGAGTTCGGATGACTCCCGCGCCATCGAGCACCACAATCCAGATGCGTGCGACCCGCAGATCGCCATCGGCGTCTTCGGTGACGACGTGAACCGACCAATCGTCGACAGCGTTCCAATCCACGGGGACCGAGGCGACAGGTGGCGTTGCGCACCCCGCGATCCAGAAGCCGATCAGCAACGACACCCGTGTGAGCGCGCTCGAACGCCCTGCGGAATGTTTCGAGTTCGATCTCACCCTGCCCTCCCCGTCCGCTCGACGGCGCGTTCTCAATCGTCTCGGAGTTCTCTCACTTCGTTCGCCCCGGGTCGAAATCGCCCTCTTTTCGCCCACTCCACCGCCTCATTCATCGATTCGACTTCGATGATATAGAATCCACCGGTGGGCTCCTTGCTCGGTGTCATGAGTTCGTCGGGAATAGTAAAATTAAGCCGCGAATTTGAAGAAATGGCCGATATCGGGTCTTATGTCAAAACTTGAAATGAGAGAGCCACCCCTGTCTTCGGGCTGCACGACAAGAAGCCCGTTCCCAGACCCCGTTGGAACGCGATTCCAGCGCCGGTGCCCCGCATCGGGCCAAAACTCACATGAACTCGGAGCGATTGGCAGTCCGCTAGTTGGCAGTGAGATGCGAAATCCCTCTTGATTTCCCTATGCCCCGATTGTGGTCATGGATAGGTACCCTGGTTGTGCCCTGACAAATTGTGCACTCGATTTGTTTTGCGCGTGCTCTTGAGCGAGCGTTCAACCTCGAAGCCGCCAGACCCCGAATACCCATGGGTGCGGCCGTAGCTGGGTTATCTGGGGAACGTCCTTGTAGAGCAGGGGGATCGTATCCTTGACCTTCCGGGTGTAGTCCACGACCGGGGGAACGCCCTTCCATTTCAGGATGCCCCGAACGATGACGCGCGGCCGGGTCTTGCGGATCAAGCTTGCGATTTTCTCGCCCGTGTCGTCGCCGGTCATTCCGGGATATAGCTGGGAGAAAGCACGGGGGGTATAGCGATCGGACAGGTAGTACCACTGTGCTTCATGGCCGTAGATGAAAAGGGGTTCGCCCTCTGGAACCTCGCGCTGGATGTACTCGATCAACGGCTTTAGCCATGCGTCCTCGGTCCTCACCCAGAGATCCGCCCGATCCATCGAGAGGCGATGGGTCAGTCTTGCGTCATAGCGCACGGCAAGTGCCGTCGTGGTCATCAATAGCAGCGCGACGAAGGCGGCTTCGATTTTCAATCGCCGCATCTGGTTACCCGGCGTTGCCTCGGCTCCTCCTTTCCACCCGGTGCCGAGCAGGGAAGGGCGGCAGAGTGCAAACAGGATCAACACGACTGCGGGATAGATCGTAATGATGTGAGTGAAATCTGCCCGCGGAAACGCAGAGGCCGTGATGCCCAGCGTGACGCCGGCTGCGATGAAAAACCGCGATCGCGCGAGGACAGACTGCGGCGTGTCCGCGTTACTGGGCGCTTCGCGAAACGCGCGGATCCACAACCACGCACACGTCCCGAACACGATCGGGATCGCGCCGTAGAGCACCCGCGAAGCCAACTCGCCCACTGTCCAATAGAGGTTCTGCAGCGCGGCGCCACCGGGCAGCGAGTTAGTGTAGACGAGTTCCTGGTAGTGCTGCGCCAGGTAGACGGTGCCCTCACTGCGAAGCGCGCCGAAATTCCACCATTCGAGGGCAGGTGCAAATGGGATGTTGCTCGTCCCCAGGTAGCCCGTAAACGGGCGCACCAGCGCGCTGTGAACCATCTCTGCCAAAAGGCCGTGGCTCGCAAAATATCCGGACATCGAACCGATGACGAGCAGCAGTCCTGCACTGTAGGCGGAAACCTCTTCGACCCGCCTACCCTGTCGCCTCGGGCCGTGGGCAAGCACGGGAAACCAGAGCACCAGCGCGAATACGGCCGCAACATAGATTCCGGTCGACTGTTTGGTCACGATGGACAGTCCCACGAAAATGCCGACCCAGAAGAGCCGTGCCGAAGCTCCGTCAAACTTGTGTCGCAGGAAGATCGCGAGGGCGAGGATGGCCGCTGCAAGGGACGGATCGGCATAGAAGTAGGTGGAGTAGATCGGATACGCGAAGAATTTGAGGCTGAGGAGCGAGAGTCCGCAAAGCGCCGCCCGCTTCGCGTCGACCAGCGTGAGTGCGCAGGCGTAGACCCCCAACGTCATCGCGCAGAATATCGATCCGGCCAGCGCCCGGGCGACAGAGAGATGCTCGCCAAAGATCGACATGGCGCCGACGAGCAGATACGTGGCGCCGGGCAACGCGTAGGCGTCGACATCGCGATAGAACACGCCGCCATGCAGGACTTTGACGGCGGCGGTCAGCAGCGCCCCCTCGTCCGGGATCGGAAGATTTCGATCGGCAAACACGTACGAGAGACCCGCGGCGAGCGCGAGTAACAGCGGAGCAAACCAGCTCGGCCTCGTCAGCATGTCCAGCGTTGTTATGTCCGATGTTGTGGGATGGGATGACTCTTGCACGTTTCGCTCAATCCGAAGTCGTTTCATTCAAAGTCGTTCGAGGAATTGTGAGATCGTAGGGTCGCCGAGTTTGGGTTGTCGTCTAGCGAAGGTGGACGCACGAAGGATGGCACGGTCAGCGGCATTCAGCACGCGTGTCTACGGCGGTTTTGCTAGCCTGCTTGCTTCACCATGGACACGACTCTCTTTGTCACTGCGATCTTCGAACACCTGCTTCGCGATGGGGTTCGGATCTGCCATTGGAAGAGCAATCTTGCCTTGGATGACGCTTTGGCGAAACCCGCGGCGATCTCAAAGATGCCCGTTCTGAATTTGTGTCGCGTAAACTCGCTTCATTCTTCAACCCTTCCGCCGACGAGGTCCCTCACGCGCCGCGTGATTGTGACTCAAAGGATACGTGTGGATATTTAAATAAGAAGGAATTCTTCGCAAAACAGGAGCATCGGCAGAGAGCGCAAATAACTCCCACCTCCTTGTAGCCGAGCCGCCCCAATTCCACTAGCCGAGTCACAAAACCACTATAATACAAACCACATGGCGAACATTGATCA
>JADFNE010000037.1 GCA_022563535.1 Myxococcales bacterium | reverse complement strand
TGGCTAGGTTCGTTGCCGGAGTTTTTGAAGCGCGATCTGACACGAGTTCAACGCCTGCGAAGAGACCGAATGAACGAACATCGCCGATGCACTCATAACTCTCGGCCAGACCCTCCAGGCGATCCTTTAGATAGCGTCCGGTTTCCAGGGAGTTTCGCAACAGGCCGTCACGCTCGAAGGTGTCCAATACGGCCAGGCCGACTTTCGCAGATACGGGATTGCCGCCAAAGGTGTTGAAGTAATGATCGCGCTCCATAAACGCGTCCAGGAGTTCGTGTTGCATGATCGTCGCGGCCAGGGGATGGCCATTGCCGATCGGTTTGCCCAGCGTTACGATTTCAGGCTCAGCGCCATGAACTTCGAAGCCCCACATCGCCTGGCCGAGCCGACCGAAACCCGCCTGCACCTCATCGGCGATCAACACGCCACCGGCAGCCCTGATCTTGGCCGACGCTCCAGTGACAAGCCCTTGCGGCGGCAGAAACATGCCATCGCTGGTGAAAGCGCAATCCAGCAATAGCGCCGCCGGCTTGACGCCACGGCCGCGCATGCGCTCGAGTGCGAGATCGACTTCGTCCAGGTAGTCCTGCACCCACTCGGAACTATTCTTTCGTGCCGTTCGCCGATACGTATCGGGCGAGGGTATGGTCTCCACCCAATCTTCGAACGTTTCTTTCCCGGAGTCACCGGGAGAAAGCTCGGCGATCGTCGTTGTATTGCCGTGATAGGCGCAACGTGTAACGATGACTCCCTCGTTGCCGGTGTAGGCACGCGCGACTCGTATTGCAAGTTCATTTGCCTCACTACCCGTGCAGCTGAACATAGCCCGATCCAGGTTCGCAGGGAATAGCGACAACAGCCGGTCGGCATATTCGACGACAGCGTTGTTCAAATAGCGCGTGTGCGTATTCAGCGTCGCTGCCTGGCGACTCAGCGCATTGACGACAGCGGGGTGACAATGCCCCACCAGCGGTACATTGTTATAAGCGTCGAGATACGCTTCGCCGGCCCGGTCATAAAGCCATACGCCGTCACCACGTAC
This sequence comes from Myxococcales bacterium, assembly GCA_022563535.1. Lineage (NCBI taxonomy): Bacteria > Pseudomonadati > Myxococcota > Myxococcia > Myxococcales > Myxococcales bacterium. Next base: position 40,770 of record JADFNE010000037.1, on the reverse strand, counting down.
GAGATTAACGGGGCGATCGTAGAACAATTCGAATGTTGAACCGAAAACCAACTCGCGGCGATTTCTTAACTCCTCATCACTTTGTTGGTTCGCCGAATCGTCCGCAGAGTCAACCAGCCCACAAGCCTCGCGAAGGCGCCGCGCAAATTCGTGTGTCGGAGCCTCGGACAGTACCTTCAGCCCCTTAGTCGCCGCGCCTGTATCACCGAGAATGTAATCGCGATTTTCCGGATAGCGGCTGACGCGCCACGCAGCGATCGTCAGCATCGTAACCAGTCGTGCCATTATAAGGTCGGGGAGCAGGTCGAGTTCTTCGCGTTCCAGGGCCGTGATGCTGTTGTAGGCTTGCACAAACTCGATGACGTCGTTGAGCGGATCATCGCCCATTGACAATTGGTAGGCCGCCGCAACCGCCACATCACAAATCAAGGGCCCGTAAAGGGTGTCGCCAAAATCGCCTATACCACTGATTCGGCGCGGCGAATCGTCGTTAACGTATACGTTGCCCCCGTGCAGGTCGTTGTAAATAACCTGGCATCGCAGCCCCGCCAGTTTTGGCAGGGTGTTCTCCGCGAAACGGCTAACAAACGTGGTGCAGACCTCGCGCGTACCGGCATCTTCGATGTCGGCGATCCAGGGCGTCAGCTCTGCAAGATTTTGTATGTCCCAGAGCAAGGGCTTGCGTGCAGCAGGATGAAATAAACCGCGCAATGCCCGGCCCAGGGTGGCCAATTCCACGCCCATTTGCTTGCGCAAGCCAGGTGTCGATTCAACGTCATCCACGCATTCTCCGGTTAGCCACGTAAGACATCGCACAAGATAATTCACGCCCTTGAAAGGATGAATGACGACATTCTCGTTGCCCGTCGATGCAACAATTCGCGGTACGGGAATAGTGGGCGCCACCGTGCGGATGTGCTCCAGCACAGCGTTTTCGAAATCAATCGCGGCTGGATCTTCCTCTGCGTTGGCGATTTTCAAAACGTATTGTGTACCGTCGGCTGTGTGCAGGCGAAAATTTTGATCGCGTTCGCTGTCTAACGATGCGGCCTGCGCTTTGATGCCAAAGCTGCGCAGCGCGATTCGCTCTGCGGCGCCGGATGTGAATCGTGGTGGATCGGACTCGAGGGTTCGTATTACTGAAATTTGAGGATTCGTACTCGGATTTGCCACAGACGTTCACTCCCTGATCGCAAAACAAAAGTTTGGACCTTCGGTAATCCGCGGATACTAGGCTAATTCATAGAGACGCAGCAACTCGTCGCGCCGCCGTTTCGGCCGGCTCGACGCGTCTGGCAATGATCAGCAAGGCGGCGGTGAGCATGCCAAAGGCCGCGGTCATCCAGCGTATGCAACTCATGAGCATGTCGAAAAGTCCCTCGATCCCGTAGTCGTCCGTGTAAGACTGTGGGTCGTCGTACCATGGCAGGAAAAAGACGGCGATGATTCCGACTGCCGTCAGGATTCCGAACATCCACGCCATTCTCTTTGTATCGCCGATTCCCAGTCCGGTCTTTGGATTGCCCGGATGGCGCACAGGATCGATCTTCGTCAAGCCACCGTATTTTCTCCTGAAGATGAAATACGCGACTGGCCCGCTCACCATGGCAAGCATGCCTCCCACGAAGTAATCGGTTCCATTGATGAACAGTGCAACGAAAGCGATGCTGATCGGTGGGACGCACATGGCGATGAAACCCTTGGTCCCGAACGGAACCTTAAAGGGTCTTTCGAGGTCTGGCTCCTTGATACGCAAGATGCAGGCGGAGATGAAGATCAGCACGTAGGCGGCCATGAAGAGCATCACGTCCACGACCACGATTACTTCGAACGGAAACATGCAGACGACGAGACTGAACGCCCCCAGAGACAAGACTGCGATGTAGGGAACGCCGCGCTCTTTGCTGCACTTGACGAGCGCTCTCGGTGCCAAATTATCTTGAGCGAGGGCGAAAAACCCCCTGGAGCCGGACGCAATATAGGTATTGAAGATGGAAAACTGTGCGATCACCGCCACGAACACAAATAGGATCCCGAGAGCGGGAACGTGATTCGCTACGACATCGCTGTAGGACAGGCCGCCTTCCGAAGCCCATTCACTCCAGGATCCAAGAGAGGCGAGCCCGCCCATGGTGGGCAGGATGTACACCGCCATGATCAAGGGAACCGTGATCATGGTGGCCTTCGGAATCACCTGGGGATCTTCGATTTCGCCCGCCATGGTCGACATGGACTCATAGCCGGAGTACACCCAGATGCCGATCGCAATCCCGGCCCCGATGCTCTGCAGCAGAGTCTGACCCGGTGGAATGAAGGGCTCAAAGGGATTGCTCTGCCAGTTCGCGAAACCGAAGGCAGCGACCATCGCAAAGGCGATCATGACGACAATGGAGATGGCCGTGCTCACCGCCCCGACGTCCTTGATGCCTCGAATATTGATGTAGGTGAAAAGGACGATGACCGACGCCTTGAAGAGATATTCCTCGATCGGTGTAAGGTCGATGACGCTGGCGGTATACGATCCTGCAAGCACGACGTAGATCGTATTGTCGAAATAGATGGAGATGGTCCGCCACCAGCCGGCCTGAAAGCCCCAGAATTCACCGCAGGCGCGCTGTACCCACTTGTAGAATCCTCCCTCTTGAGGGATTGCGGACCCTAGCTCCGAGGCCACCAGCCCCATCGGAGTGCTCCACACGAAAGGAAGCACAATCAACATGACGAGCGTCAGACCAGGCCCCGCCTGAGGGATCATTTCTTCGATCCCGTAGGCGCCGGCGGCACAAAGACAAAAGATCATGAAGACAACGGTGGACGTCGTCATCCGGTGCTTCTTCAACCCTGCCTGCGCAGGATCGATCATGGTTCCCGCTACATTCGAATCCATCATCCGGGGGACTATACCGACCTCTCCTCTCCGGGGTATCCTACGGCGCGAGTTCAACCCCCAGGCGCAACGATTCCGTTTCATCTGGCGACCCACAACAAGGAATTCTAGGAATACGCACCATGTCGATACGCAAGGATGTGATCATCGTCGGAGCCGGAGTCATCGGCTGCTCAATTGCCTATCACTTAGGCCGTCGGGGGATCTCTGCATGCATCGTCGATCGTGAATCCATCGCCGTTCGTGCATCGGGCAAGGCCTGGGCAATGTTTGTCTACGCGCCGGCGATGTTCGCTTGGGAGACATGCGTCACGACGCCCTCCGAAGCACTCGAAGGCGGCCCCCTGGACACCGCGTTGACAGTGCCCGGCGAGAGCGTCGAGCATTGGCTCTATCTCCACTCCGCGTCCAATGATCGCATGCCGGAGTTCGCAATCGAGTTGAAGGAGCGCGGCGGGATTGACATCGAGTACTGCGAAACGCCCTGCACAAACCTGTTGACCCAGCAGGCACTCGAGGAAGCGGGGGGGCCACAGGAACTGCTCCGCCCCATGCGAGAAGTGGGCGGCGTCGAATCCACCTGGATCGACGCAGCTGCGCTGCGAGAGCAGTTTCCTTCGTTGAACCCGGACTACGTGGGCGGCATCAGCTATCCCGCTGGACAGGTGGAGCCCTACAAGTTCACCCTCGCCATGGCCCAGGCTGCGGAAAAACTGGGCACCGAAATCGTGCGGGGAGAGGTGGTGGGCTTCGCGACCGAGGGCGACAAGATTACTGGCGTCCGACTCGCATCGGGAAACGAACTGCAAGCCGATGCAGTGGTGCTCGCCACTGGCCCGTGGATTGGAGAAGGGAGCGCCCTGCTCGGCTGCGAGATTGCCTGCCGCCCCGTCTTCACCGAGTGTCTGCGTGCAAAGATGCCGATCGACCTGCCGCTCCATATCCTCTCAGCCGGGGATTACTGGATCCTCCCCAAGAAAAACGGCGAGGTGATTCTTGCCAAGTACGGTTCGGACGATTTCATCGATCGTCCCAATCTCGACGCCAGCCTGAGCGACGAAGTAAAGCTGCAGACCCTGGAAGGTGTCGCGCGGATCTTGCCCGCGCTCGAGGACGCCACGATCGTCGAACATCGGGGCGATCTGCTCGCCATGGCGCCAACGCCTCCCTACCAGAAGCCCGTGATGGGCCGACTCCCAGAATGGCAAAACGGCTACGTGGCGACGCGCTTCGGAGGGGACGGTGTCTGCATGAGCCCCGCGACCGGTGAACTGATGGCCGAACTCATCGACACGGGAAGGGTGCCGCTGCGCGCCCGGCAAATGTTCGAGGTGCTCGCCCCCGGCGCCGCTCGCAAGTAGGCGCCAACATCCGAGAGGATACGTGTTTGAGGCTCAGTGCTACGCTCGCTGGGTCAGAGGGCGTCACCGGAGATCCTCCATGGACAACACCCAAAAGCTCACGCTCACGAAAGAACAGCTCCAAACCTACCAGCGCGACGGTCTGCTCCACCTGCCACATTTCTTCGACCCGCTGGAATTGGAACCGCTCCGGCGCGCCACACGTGAAGACCCCACGATCAACGGCTCGCTCTATGGCATGGTGGATCACGCGGACGAGCCTCATCCGATTTGCATCTGGACTGAGCTCGCGGATGACATCATTGGCATGATTCCCCGCATGGCTCGGATGGTAGAGGCTACCGAGTCGCTATTGGGCGACGCCTGTTATCACTGGCATTCGAAGATCACGATCAAGCCGGCGCGGTCTCGTGCACACGTGGACTGGCACCAGGATTTTGCCAGCTGGTATGACGATGGCGTTCCGTATCCCAATATGCTCACTGTCGCCCTTGCGCTGGAGCCCGCAACCAAAGCCAACGGCTGCACGCAGTTCATCCCCGGCTCGCACCTCATGGGGCGCATCGACCACCGGACAGGCGATAACGGATTCGAAAGCTTTGAGCCGAGGCTAGCGGCGGCGAAGGAAACCCTTGGCGTGGTGCAGATCGAACTCGATGTCGGCGATGCCGTGTTCTTCCACTGCAACCTGTTCCACGGTTCCGGCGCGAACGAGACAGACTCCCCTCGCCCTCTTCTCTTCTCTTCCTACAATGCTGTTTCCAACGCACCCATCCCCGCGGCTCAGGGCCCGAACGAAGAAGGCGCGTTCATGAACATATCGCCGGCCGAACGGGCGTATGTACCGCTCAAGAAATTGAGCGACAACGTGCTCCGCAAAAAGCTGTTCACGTCCGCCTTTCACGACACGCCCTTCAAAAAGCCGATCCTGGATCTGGGCGGCACCTTCAGTCCGGCAGTCGAACTCTAGCCGCGGAGCTCACCGACACTGCGCCACTAACGATCGGTGTCGATCACCGGAGAGGCGTCGCGCTCGATTCGCCTCCAGTCGATTGCGAATAAATCCTATAACGGCTTGGCTCTCAACTTGCGGTGCTGGTAGCCAGGCCACCGAATCGCCTTGGCTGACAGTTTCAGATCGCAGATGAGCGATCCGTTCAGGACACCGAAAGCGCGGTACGGCCCGCGGCCACTGGGCTGTCCCAAGAACCCGGCCCATGGAAAATCTTCCAAGGGGAGCTGGATCTCGCCGAGATCTGCGTCCCTCCGAACGTAAATTCCGAGCCCTCTCACGATTCCTGCTCCGTCTGCGACCAGGATATGTTCGATTGGCGTTTCGCGTTTGTGATCGATGGCCCAGCCTGTTACCCGCAGCACCGGATCATCACGCGTGAGCGTCAGCTGCGTCCAACTAACGCCACCCGTGCAACGGTCATCGTCGGCCAGTTCGAAGTCGTCGGCTATGGAACTGCCAACCCATGAAGCGCGATGCTCTCCGAAGAAACTTCGACGATCTCGCCGCAGCCGTTCGACGATCCGGTAGGTGCGGTCAGGCAGCGGTCGGATCGAGTTTTTCGACATCGGGTCCCAGCGAATCCCGAGCAGATGCATTGTGCTTATGTATGCATTGTAAGACTTGTGCGCAGCTTGAGCGCCACGCTGCGCGCGAAACTCTGGGAGGAGAAGAACCGACAGCCCGACAAATAGCACTATGCCGAAAAGAGACGGCCAGCCTGGTCGAAAGTTCGGACGCCGACGCAAGGAGGGAATCGCGAAAACGAGACCAATTCAAAAAAGAGTCGACCAGGTTGAATAGCGAAGGGCCATCGAGGGGTAATTCGGCCAGTTGAGGCGGTTGAGCCCGACCATGAACCCTCCGGCCAGCGCGATACTCGGCAGTCCGACTGCGAACACATGAAGTGGTGTCATTTTGTCGCGACGAATCACCAAGTACAAAACCAAGGTGACGTACCCGGCAAATCCGATGGCGCCGGCGAATCGTGCAAAATTGTACGCATCGGCTTTTGGAGCACCGGCGAAAAGGGTTGCCGCGGGCGCTCCGACGTAGGCGATTGCAAACTCGAAGAGTCTGCCAGGAACGTTCGAAAGTTTCCAAAGATAGGCGTCTTTGGGCGCTTTGAAACCCGAGTCCTCGAGCCCCGTCATGTACACCACGAGCACAACTGCAGCGCAGACCCAAAGCGCAGCAATCGCACGCGCCGACAACGGGATGAGCAGGCTCACGGTAAACAGGCCAGCCCAGCACGCAAAGCCGATTCCCGAACTGAAGCTCGCCCCGATCGCCGCGGCAACTGCGGTGAGTAGCGGGAGCGTCCCAGGTATTCCGTTGTCGAGCTTGCGACGAGCGGCAGTTCCCAATGCGGCTACAGACACGACAGCGAACATGGCCGATAGGAGCGTTCCTTGATGCATCCCCCACCCGAGGTCGTGTCTCGAGACGGCCCAGAAAAACAAGAAGCACGCGAAGGCCACGGCGGTCCAGGCGAGCGGGTCAAGCGACAAGTCTCGAAAGCGCGGTGCTCGCGCGAGTATTGCGACCGCGACACCCGTCCAAAGCAAAGAAGCCAACACGAGCAGGTGCATGTGGCCGCCAAAGATCGTGTAATCGAAATACATCAATGACAGCGTGACGGGGACCCGGTGGCCGACCTGGTCTGTAAGTATCCACTCCAGGGTCGGTGATGAGAACATGCCGTCGAGAAGGCGCCAGTCGTCCCTGGTGGGAATCGTATAGTGAGTGTCGATCGCGACCCACACGACGTGAATTGCAAACAGAACGACTAGTACAACGTATAGAGTGGAAAGTACACGCGTTGCCGTCTCGACAGGTGGCCTGGGCACGCCTTCTCCCGGTACCGGCTGCGGATTTGACATGCATGAAAGTATGGACCATGCCTTCTGCGGGCACAATCGAGCTTGAATTCGAATCTACGAAGCGATCCGGCAGCATGGTAGAGTTGTCGCAAGGACATCCCAACATGCTAAAGCCTTCTTTGCGAACCCTGCTCACGGTGTTCCTCATCGTGAACTTCGGCGCGGATGTTCAGGCATCGGATCACGGAGGCACGCGTCTCAGCGGCAAGGCGTTTGCAAGTCGTAGCCCCGTGCTGGCGCGCAACGGCATGGCGGCAACCAGCCACCCGCTCGCATCCGCGGTCGCGGTCGATATTTTAAAACGCGGCGGTAGCGCGGTAGATGCAGCAATCGCCGCAAATGCAATGCTGTCCCTGGTAGAACCCTTTGCTTGTGGAATCGGCGGCGACCTCTTCGCCATCGTCTTTAGCCCCGACACAAAATCCCTGCACGGACTCAACGCCAGCGGCAGATCACCGCAAGGGTTGAGCACCCAGAAATTGCGTGAGTTGACCGCCTCGACGGGCAAGATCCCGCTTCGTGGCCCCCTCACCGTTTCGGTTCCGGGTGCAGTCGATGGCTGGTTTCGGCTGCATGAACGTTTCGGGATACTTCCCATGAAGGAACTGCTTGCGCCGGCGATCCGCTACGCGCGCGAGGGGGTTCCAATTACAGAAGTCGACGCCCTGCAGTGGGAATGGGGAATTGAAGGACTCGAAGAGCCCTCGGCGCCCGAAGGAAGGTTTTCGAATTTCAAGCAGACCTTCCTCAGCGCTGGGCAGCCACCCGAGGTGGGAGAAATATTTCGCAATCCCGATCTTGCAGCGACCTACGAGAGCATCGCGACAAAAGGCCGCAATGCCTTCTACACGGGAGAGCTTGCAATATCCATCGCCACCGCGGTTCAAGCTGCGGGTGGCTTTTTGAGTGTCGAGGATCTCGCCGCCCATCAGGGGAATTGGGTGAAACCGGTCAGCGTAAATTATCGCGGGTACGAGGTTTACGAACTCCCACCTCCCACCCAGGGGATTGCTGCGCTTCAGATGCTCAAGATCCTCGAACACTTCGACCTGGCAGGGATGGGACGAGACAGCGCTGACTTCTGGCACGTCCTCATCGAGGCCAAAAAACTCGCCTACGAAGACCGCGCTCGTTATTACGCCGACCCCGCGTTTCAAAAGACTCCGGTGGAAGCCTTGCTCTCAGACGCCTACGCGCGGGAGCGAAGCAAACGGATCCAGATGAAAACCGCAGCCCCCGCGGTGGAGGCCGGCTCCCCTCCAGAAAAAGGCGATACCACCTACATCGCGACCGCGGACGCAGCTGGAATGATGGTGTCCTTGATTCAAAGTAATTTCTGGGAATTCGGAAGCTGGGTGGTACCGAAGGGAGCAGGCTTCGTATTGCAAAACCGCGGATCGTCTTTTTCGCTCGAGGATGGTCACGCCAACGTCTACGCCCCGGGCAAGCGCCCGTTCCACACCATCATCCCCGCCTTTGTGATGCGGGACGGCCAACCGGTGATGAGTTTCGGCGTAATGGGCGGCGCATTACAACCCCAGGCCCACGTCCAAATTCTGATCAATCAGATTGATTTCGGGATGAATGTTCAAGAGGCCGGCGACGCCGCCCGGCTGATCCATTCCGGCAGCTCGCAACCCAACGGCAAAGCTGCAGACGGCAGCGGCACCGTTGAGCTGGAAGCCGGAATCCCCCGGGCAGTGGCCGACGAACTCGAGCGACGCGGTCACCGGGTAAGCAACGAAACCCGCCCCTACGTGGGCGGCTATCAGGCCATCTGGCGCGACCCGAAAACCGGCGTCTACCACGGCGCCTCAGAGATGCGCTTCGATGGTCAGGCCGTCGGCTACTGATTGCAACTTGCTGAGGCGGGATTTCGAGGACAGGTCACTACGCCAATGGTGGCGAATAGAATCAGCGATCCGCCACTCCCCTTTTCTTCTCTTAGCTTCCCCATCTTTCTCGCAACCGAGTCGACAACCACAACGCACCTTGTACTGCAGGGATGATCAAAAAAATGTCAAATGGCGTACGGAGCCGAGTGAAGCCAAAGAGCAAGGCTGCCGCGCAGCTGAAGAAGATCAAAATTCCGGCACAGAACACGGTGCCTCGATTCCACAATACCGGAACGCAGAACGCGAATCCGGCGAGCAGGGTAACCGGAATATAAAATACCCTCAATATGCTCGCCTTCAATTCGTAGTTGGGATTCAGCTTCCCATATCTGTCGAATTTAGGATTGAGGTTCCAGCTCCACATCCTGAACAAGCGCAGTGGCACCATTGCAATGAATTCGTCTGGATGTTCGATTACCCAATCGACCCCTTTGCTTCGATGCAAATTCTCCAAGTAGACCGTAAATCTTGGAGACCTTGGCTGATAGCGTGACTCAGCGAGCTTCCAAAGCTTGAGCCCAGGATCCAATTCCATGCCGTCAACACTGAGATTGTCCGCCAAGCGTTTGTAGATGTGTGAGTTGTTCCCAGCATGGAATTCCATGGTTCCATGCGTCGCCACCATGAAGTGATCGGTCAGCTGCCAAATCCGAATGCACCATGGCGTGACAAGTACCAGTGTAATAGAACAGGCCAACGCAACATTCCGCACGCGATTCTGCCAGCCTTGCCAACCCTCTGCCCACATCGTTGCCAGAAAAAACACAGCAATAGCCGGCAAAACAACTAGGGTTGTGTTCCGAGTCAAGAAACAAAGCGCAAGGCAAGATCCAGCGCCCAGCGCCGCGCGCACGTTGTTGTGTTCCTGTAGTGTGAGCCATGAACAAACCGTCAAGATCAGCACACTCGCAAACAGTTGCGTATCTGCGATCGCGACTGACTGGCTCGCGAGGTAGGGGTGCGTGAAGAAGAGCGCCGCGGTAAGGAGTGCGTGTGGGCGGTGAGTTCCGCACAATACGCACAATCGATAAACCGCCCAGGCACCAACCGCTGCAACCCCAATCTGCACCAACAGGTAGGAAAGCCACGGTGCTCCCGGGAGCCATTGGGAAAATGCGACCACGACCGGATAAACGGGCTCTTCGGTCACATTTGGGTGTATTCCGTCGATCGAATAGAAACCGTTTTCCAGCAGGTTGTTCGCAATTCCCGTCGCTTGCCCGAAACGGTTTCCTATCAGCCCGAAGGTTTCACGGATGCGGTGTCCGTAAAACAGGCGAAACGCCAGCCCTGCGGCGAAGATCAGCAACGCACCCATGGTGATCAAGCGCTGCTCGAAGGGCGTACCTTTCGGGAGCGGAACCGGTGAATGAAGCTGCGACAGCCAGCGCCCCCACCTACCCTGCCCACGGCTGCTCGCCTCGCTCATGACTGTTTGCCGCGACTGGAATGAAACGAGGCGGATATCAAGGCGAAGAACTCCTCGCTGGTTGAGCTTTCCATGATGATGCGCGAGACCTGTTTTCGCCGCCAGGGAGAGAAACCATCGACAGCTTAACGTTGCAACTGTAGGCGATCAAGATCGGGGGAGATCGTGCTAGCTGTATTCGGGGCCACTCCCCGTCATAGCGGCTACGCTTTGTGCGAATCAGTTGCCCTCCTCGAGCGTTCGCTCGAGCGACGCGGGATGGAGCGAATGGATTTTCCGACAGGTTTTCATTGGGGGGCGGCGACTGCCTCCTACCAGATCGAAGGCGCCTGGAACGAGGATGGCAAGGGCGTATCGATCTGGGATCACTTCACCCACACACCCGGCAAGATCAAGAACGGCGATACCGGGAACGTGGCATGCGACTCGTACCATCGTTTTGAGGAGGACATCGCACTCCTCAGAGAGATGAATCTCACCAGCTATCGATTCTCGATTTCCTGGACCAGGATTCAGCCCACCGGCTCCGGCCCGCCCAATGCCAACGGCGTCGACTACTACCGCCGCCTGGTCGACGCCCTGCTCGAAGCCGGCATTCGCCCCTTCCCCACGCTCTATCACTGGGACCTGCCCCTCCCCCTCGAGCAGGCTGGGGGTTGGCCGGCACGAGACACCGCGGGCCGCTTCACCGATTATGCGGAACACGTCGTGGGTGCTCTGGGCGATCGGGTTTCGGATTGGATCATCTTCAATGAGCCCGGGATCTTCACCGTGATGGGCTACCTCGCGGGTATTCATGCTCCCGGCCGCCGCAGCCTCGACGACACCCTGCGCGCAAGCCACGTCGTCAATCTCGCGCAGGCCGATGCCTTTCGCGCCATGAAGGCCACCTGTCCAACGGCCAATATCGGAACCTCGCTCAGCATGTCGCCCACCGGACCCGCCGGCGACGACGAACGCGACGTGGCCGCCGCCGAGCGCTGGCATGCCTTCACCAATTACTGGTACCTCACGCCCGCCCTCGAGGGCCACTACCCCAACGCCTTTCCCGAGGGCCTGCCGATTGAGCGAATGGGAATCGAGCGGGATGACATGGATCGGTTGCGCACCCCCCTCGACTTCGTCGGCATCAATCTCTACATGCGGACATTGGTCGCCCATCAACCCGGTGGCCCGATCGGGATCGATGCCGCGCCGGATCTCGGCCTCGGCGGTCGCGAGGTCCCACGCACCGACTTTGGTTGGGAAGTCTGGCCCGATGCGCTCTACGACATGGTGAAACGTGTCAGTGCCGATTATCCAGAGCTTCCAATGGAGATCACGGAGAACGGCTGCTCGTACGACGACGCCCCCAATGATTCGGGCGTGATTTGCGACGATCGCCGCATCGAATTCTACCGTGGCTATCTCGACGCCCTCGGCCGTGCGATCGCCGAAGGGGCCGATGTGCGGGGCTATCACGCCTGGAGCCTGCTCGACAACTTCGAGTGGAGCGAGGGCTATGACCAGCGTTTTGGCTTGACCTGGGTTGATTTCGAGAGCGGCGAGCGAACCCTGAAGCAGTCGGGCCATTGGTACGCAGAAGTCGCGGCGAACAACCGAGTGAAGTAGCTCTTAGCTCAGGGCCTCTAACAGCAAACCCTCGCCGTTTTCCTCTGTTGCGAGCAAACGGTCAATCTCCAAATTTCCTGTGTCCCTCGCTAGTCTCCGTACCCGAGGACACGCAGCGCCTCGACCTTCTGCGGATCGAGCAGAACATCGAGATCGCGGTGTACGCGCGAAAGAATCTCGTCCACGTAGCCGATCCCGCTGTCGTAGAGGGCGCGACCGTAATCTTCACCGGTCGGCTCGCGATAGAAGCCAGCGTGCTTTTTGCAGGGATCGTGAACGTCGTTGATATGGATGTAGAGGAAGAACGGTTCCGGGCCGCGCTTGATGTCGGCCTGCCAGCTCGAGAGTTCTTTGTAGAGTTCCTCTCCATTGGCCCAACGAAAGGGCTTCCGGGTGCGGCCCGCCTTGCGGGCTTCCTCGACACTGAGTGAGCGACCCTCTAGTAGCTTGAAGCGATCGAAGCCGATACTCGAACCGATATTGGGGTTCGCCGCGATACCAAAGGTGCGATAACCGAGATCGCGAAAGAGTTCAGGGAGCGTCGCGATCGACTCCGGCAAGCGGTTGATCTGGAGCTTCATGACCCCGGCCGCTTCGTCCAGCACGACCCGCTTGTGATGGGCCACGACGCCGATATGCACACCGTGTCGCAGGGGGTGCAGCGCCGTAAAGAGTGACGCGGTCGAAGGCGCGGTCCAGGTAGAGGTCGAGACCGCATGGCTGAAGACCACGGAGCGCTCGGCGAGCGACGCGAGATAGGGTGCCGTTTCGCGATGATGGCCGTTGAAACCGAGGTGATCCGGACGAAGCGTATCGATCAAGATGACGACGATGTTCTGTTGGGCCGGGGCCTTCTGCTCCACGCGCGCTTCCCGAGGAGCCCCCTCGCCGATTATCTCTTCCGCGGGATCCGATCCACAGGCCCAGAACATTGATGCGATCAAGACGAATCGGAGGATCGCCCCACCCCTCTCGCAATGAACACGCCCTCGGCATCCGCAATTCGGTATCACCCCTATTTCTGACGCCGTGGTTCTTCCCCGTTTCGCACGGTCGATTGATGGTAGTGCATAACTACTTCATGGCGTCCACCGTGATAGAACCTACGTACGCCGGGTTTCGCCTCGGGACGAATGCGCCAATGCGGCTCAGGTAGTTGGAAATCTCTGTGTCGAGGGCCAGCACCCGATCTGGATGTCGGCTGGCCAGATTCACCCTCTCGCCGATGTCCGCTTCGAGATCATACAGTTCGAAGCGATCGCGCTGGTCATCCCCATCGTGATGAAAGCGGATCAATTTCCATTTTCCGCGCCGCATCGAAGTTGCCGGTACGGTCCCGGCTTTCAGAAAATAGTGGGGGACGAAACAAGGAAGCTGGGCACGCGGATCGCTCTGGGACAAGAATGCAGGAACCTGCGACACACCATCCAGAATGTGTCCTTTTGGTTTGACCAGGTTGAGCATCTCGAGCAGAGTGGGATACCAGTCCGTACTGCTCAGCAATGCATCGCTCTTGCTGCCGGGCGCTACATGTCCGGGCCAGATCACAACTGCCGGAACCCGGATTCCGCCTTCGTAGATCTCTCCCTTACCGCCCCGCAGCGGTGCGTTGCTCGTCGCCGGAACGTTGTGGATTCGGTCATAGGTACTCCCACCATTGTCCGAGTAGAACACGACGATCGTTTGCTCTGCGAGTTCGAGTCGATCCAGGGCATCGAGTAATGTCCCGACCGCCTCATCGAAGCTCTGAACCATCGCTGCATAGATCGGACTCCGTTGGGCATTGACCGAATGAACTTTCTTGACGTATTTGTCGACCAGGATCGCCTTGGCGTCAAACGGTCCATGGGTCGAGTACGCCCAATAGTTGATAAAGAATGGCCGGTTCTTGTGTTTCTCCATGAACGCCACGGCCTCTTGGGCCAGTCGATCTTCGATGTGTTCACCCGGAATATTGGGTTCGAAGTCCAACTCCTCCGGAAATTGCCAAGGTGCCGTATACGAACCCGCGGGTCCGGGGCCGGACCAGTGGGGAATGTCGACATCGAAGCCCTGCTCAAGAGGGCTGTAGGGCTCATGGCCGAGATGCCACTTCCCGAAGTGTCCAGTGGCGTAACCCGCACTCTGAAGTACTTCGGCCAGCGTTTCCACTTCGAGGCCAAGCCGGGTTGCCGCGACCGGGGTACTGGCCTTCCTCGATTTTAATTTGGGCCGGTCCGCAATCTCTTCCGGTGTGCGAAATCTGGACTTCGTGATCGCTCGCTCAATATGCCCGCCCGCTGCTGTTATCCCGAGACGGCCGGGTGCCTGCCCAGTCAAGATGCTGGCACGGGTCGCGGAGCAGACGGGGCTCGCCGAGTATGCATTGCGGAAGACCATGCCTCGGCTCGCGAGACGTCTGATGTTCGGCGTCTCGTAGAACCAGGTCGTTCCGTAGAGAGTGGTATCGCTGTAACCAAGATCATCGGCCAGGATGAACAAGACGTTTAATTGCGCAGGGGGGGCGGAGGCGACGGGGGACTGCGCTTGGGCGAACTGGATGGGAATCCAAAGGAGTGCAAATGCTATGACGGTGCAGTGTACAGCGCGCATATTACCAGCCTCGGCGCCGATGGTACGATTGCCGTCAGGCAGGTGCAACGTGGAACTTCTCGCGATCATGAGAGTGATCCCCGTCTTCGGGGCCCGGCTGGTGCGGCCCCGCAACGGCGGGCTTTTCCCAGCGATGTCTGCTTTCCTCCCAATAGCAGAAGCCGTATGCAACGCCTCTCCATGGCCCATATTAGACATCTCAAACTTGGTCATGACGCGGGATGTTGATTGGTGGCGCAGTAACGCAATCCATGGAAATGAAGGAGAGGGTCGATGGGGATCAATCGCGAGCTTGCCCTCGAGCAATGCCAGCCCGAGAAGGAATTGGCGTTCAGCATCGAAGAGTTTCAAAATCGTCTTCAGCGCATTCGTGCGCGAATGGAAAGCGATGGCATTGATGTCTTGTGGCTCATGGCTCCCGAGAGCCTTTACTACGTGAGCGGCTACAAATGCATCTGGTATCAGGCGCAGGGCCCCAAGCAATGGCCGGCCACAAGCGGAATTGCGATTCACAAGGAGCGTGACGACTTCATCCTCTTCGACACGCCCAGCGAAGCCATCATGTCCCGCTTTGTGACGTGCGCGAAGGATGTCCGGATATTCCCGCTGGGGGGGCGTCGCGATGGCATTTCATTCATCATCGACGAACTGAAATCTCAGGGTTGGCTGTCCTCTGGCACGGTCGGAATGGAGTTTCACAGCTACCGGCCCAATCCTGTAATCAGCCAACGCTTCCGGGATGCTTTCGAGAGCAGCGGTATGAGTGTGGCCGACGGTAGCGATATCCTGCGCGATGTTCGTTGGATCAAATCGGAAGCCGAGATCGCGTGTATCGAAAAGGCCGCTGAAATCACCGATATCGGTTTGCAGGCCGCGAAGAATGCAATCCGACCGGGTGTCACCGAACTCGATGTCTACGGCGAGATCGCCTACGCCATGGCGCAGGCGGGCGGCGAGAACCCGGGAATTACGTTGCCGGTGAATTCAGGGCTGAAAGCCAATTGCGGCCATTCGCTTGCCAGTCGCAAAGTCATCAAGGCTGGCGAACAAGTCAATGTCGACATCAGTGGCGTGTTCAATCGCTATCACGGCAACGCCGGACGATCTTTTCATGTCGGCGAGCCCGCCAAGGACGTAATGGAATATCACCGGCTGTCCGCGGGTGTTTTCGATGTGATCGCCGAGATCATGCGTCCCAACCTGCCGATTTCGGAACTCGTGACCAGGACCCGGGCCTATTACGAGGAGGTTGGCATCTGGTCCGATGCTGGTTGGGTCGGCGGTTACGAGCTTGGTCTCGCCTTTCCGCCCGATTGGGTTGGCAATTATGTCTACGAGATGACGGACACCGAGACGGACAAGATTCTAGAACCGGGGACGGTCGTCAATTTCGAGAGCCAGTTCTACTCGCCCCGCATGTCGGGAATTACCTATTACATCGATACACTGTTGTTCAAGGCGGATACTGCGTATCTGCCGCTAAAGTCGCCGCTGGATCTCATTGTCGTGGGCGATTAGCGGCGTGAGTCCGTCGTTCCAGCAACGTAGAAACAAAGTCGAAAAAGGGATGCCCGATGTATGAAATCGATCCATCGAGAACGGATCTCGCCCTAGAGTTTCGAGGTAATCCGGGCGGACCTTTTAGCCCGGAACTTGCACTCGTCGTGAATCGATTGCGAGTCATGCCCATGGCCGATCGTCACATTCTGGTTTGCACCCAGCGCGGTTGTGAATGGACCCTGGCAAAAATGCCAACAGAGCGCGGAGCCACGGTGGAACTCTTCGAAGACCGTGTTTTTACCGACTACGATGAAGGGGTTTGGGAAGTTTTCAGACTGCGCTGGGAAACAGTGACGGGGGAGAGCCTGACATGAACGGTTTTCCAATGGCCCGGCTGGTGAGTGTATGAAGAAAATTTTGGGATACTCGAAAACCTGGGGCATCGCACCGGGCGAGACGCTCGACGTCAAGGTGAGCACATACGGGCCCAAGCGCTATCACGCCGATCTCATCCGGGTCATTTGCGGCGATGACGACCCCAGGCATGATATTTATCGTGAAGAAGAGATCGAGGCAGCCTTCAGTGGTGAATATCCTGGACGGTTGCAGCCCATCGACGCGGGTTCTTATGCGGTGGTGCCCAATGCACCGGAACTCTCCGCCCTCGAAAGTTTCACAGTTCAGGCGTGGATATGGCCGACGACACCCCATAAGGGAGAGCAAGCTCTGATTACCCGCTGGCAGGAGGATCCGGCTCTCGGGTTTGCTCTATTCATCGATGAAGCTGGTGCGCTTGCGATCAAGCTAGGGGATGGTTGCGGCAAGAAGGTTGAAATCAGCACCGGCGAGCCATTGGCCATGCGGCGCTGGTATCTGGTGAGCGGATCGTATGATGCGCTGAAGGGCGAACTCAACGTCTGCCAGGAACCCATCAATGTCGACCATGAAAATCACATCGTTGCCAGTACAACGAGTTCAGTGGATCTGGGCGCTTGTGTCGAGTCGAATTTACCGCTCATGTTTGCGGCCTTGCCCGCGACGTTATCGACGGGGAAGCCAGGATCGAAATGTCATTACAATGGCAAGATCGACCGGCCGCGTTTGACTGCAGGAGTACTGTCTTCGGCGGAACGTTCAGCGATGGCCGAGGACGCCCAACCCCATGAACAAAACAACCGAGTGATTGGAGCTTGGGATTTCTCACGCGATATTGGCGGTGGCGCACTCACCGATGTGGGTCCCAACGGGCTTCACGGAAATACGGTCAATCTGCCTTCACGCGGTTGCAAAGGTTACAACTGGAGCGGTAAAGAGCAGAACTGGCGACATGCACCGCAGGAATATGGCGCCATTCATTTCCACGACGATGACCTTTATGACGCCGGGTGGGACACAGATTTCGAGTACACCGTACCCGATGATCTGCCAAGTGGTGTGTATGCGGTGCGTCTCAAAGCCGAAGACGACGAATCGTACGTGACCTTCTTCGTGCGACCCCCTCGAGGTACCACTACCTCGAAACTCGCCTTCTTGGCTTCGACAGTCACCTACATGGCGTATGCGAATTATCACTGGCTATTCCATGAACGCTTTTGCGAGGTTACAGAGGCTGGTTGGACCACATTGGAGAAAGGCGACGTCTTTCTGCAGGAGCACAACGAGTTCGGTTTATCGACCTACGACACTCATTCCGACGGAAGCGGCGTGCGCTATGCGTCGAGGTTGCGTCCCGTGCTCAATATGTCACCCAAGACACACCTGTGGGGTTTCAATGCCGATACCCACATCATGGGTTGGCTGGAAAATCAAGGCATTGAATACGATGTGATCACCGATGAGGACCTTCACGAGGAAGGTGCCGCGTTGCTGGATGGATACCAGGCCGTGCTGACGGGCACCCATCCCGAATATTACACCACACCCATGTGGGACGGGATGCGGGCGTATCTCGCACGAGAGGGTCGCCTGGTCTATCTCGGCGGCAATGGATTCATCTGGCGCTGCGCTCTTTCATCCGACATGCCCGGCATGCTCGAGCTGCGCCGGCCGGAAGACGGCATTCGATACCGCGACGAGGAACCCGGTGAATACTATCTGGAGTTCACCGGAGAGTACGGTGGCTTGTGGCGACGCCTCGGTATGGCACCCCAGGCTTTGGTTGGCGTAGGCACGGTCGCCGTCGGATTTGATGCTTCCGGTTATTACAAGCGTAAGGAAGCGAGCTTCGATCCTCGGGTCCGCTTCATGTTCGAGGGCATCGGTGAGGACGAAGTGATCGGCAACTTTGGCATTGGCGGCGATGGTGCCAGCGGTGGAGAAATTGATGCGACAAACACCATGCTGGGAACCCCCTCGCATACTCTGGTGGTTGCCAGTTCCGAAGGCCATTCGCAAAACACCTATCTGGTGCCCGACGAAACAGGCTTTCACCACAGCGCCATGGACGGCATTCAGAACCCGGACATTCGGGCTGATATGACGTTTTTTGAAACGCCCGGAGGCGGTGCCGTGTTCTCTGTCGGATCGATCGCCTGGAGCGCGAGCCTCTCCCATCACAAATACGACAACAACGTATCGAGAATTACGGAGAACGTGGTTCGACGTTTCCTGAAAGACGATCCCTTTTCCATGCCCGACTGATGTGATCTCAGCCCCACCAAATTTCAGGGTTCGTCGTTCAACACCTGAGTTGCCAAGAACTCTGTGATCTCCACGGCTGCAAGTCGGGCACCCCGTGGCGAATGATGGCAATGATCGTAGTAGAGCGCTCCCTTGGCACGACGCTGCGAGGGAAGAAGATCTAGCAACGGTACGTCCAGAGATTTTGCGATCTTGGCGAGCTGTTGCTGGGGCCAGTCGTTGGAAAACTCGGACAGCACCTGGTAGCGGACGGGAAACGCAACGATGGCCAACTGAAAGCCGTGCTCGTCCGAGAGTCGCTTCAACTCTTCGAAGAGCGGCACCATTGAGGTCCACGCTGCGTCCGACCAGGCGCCTCCCCAATCGCGAGCATTCTTGAGAATCAATGCATCAAAGGCTCGCGGGTTTATGCGCCAGTTTCCAGGGGCGGGATTCAGTTGACGCGCGAGATCCTCCCGCACCTGCGCGATGAATCTCGACTTCTTCTCCTTGGACGATTTCGCGTTCTGGCTGTGGATCCGTGCAACGTGCTGAACCACCCTGCTCCAAGCGATGGCCTTGGGAATTCTCGCGACAAATATTCCCGGCGACTCGTGAAAGTCATTGAGATAAAATGCCAGCACCACGACATCGGGCTCGACGGAGATTCCCGTTTCCTTGAGAATCGCAAGTTCGTTGCCCAGGCTGATCGTACCCACCCCTGCATTGATGGTGTTCCAGGAGTGACCCTTCGCCGCACCCAAAACCCGGGTCAGGTGCACGAAAGTTTCTTCTTCGGGCAAGTAGTTGGCGAAGGTGATCGAGTCTCCTAGAAAGAGAATCCGCGTGCCTTCCCGCGCATCGATCTCCGGCCCGCGATAGCCCAGTGAATTGGTTCGTATATCGATGGTAAGACCGCTGAGCCGCTCGTTCTTCAAGACCGCGTGGGTCTGGGGCCGTAGCCGCAAGCCCGAGCGAGTTCGCTGGTAAAGCCCCCCTCGGTCTGGAACGCCTTCGAGTTCAAGAGAAATGGGTTCCGTGCTCTTGGGGATGACTCGCGCCGCGACGCGCACTTCGGGTACCGGGTCCAGAAAGAGTCGCGAGAGGCCTTCGAGTAGAACCAAGACGATCAGCACGAAGCTGACGGTCGAAACCAGGCCGGATACAAGAGAGCCGGCGTGCGACTTCTTTGAAGGGGAATCCGGCGCCGTCATCAAAAACCTCGGAAGCAGTATCACGACTTCCGAGGTGAATTCAAGCACTTTCTGTCGGCGCGCCCTCAGTCAGTTCGCTTGTGTGTGATCCGCCGCCCCAGACTCAGCACTAGCATGCCGGCGCCTAGCATGGCGCCCGTTCCTGGTTCTGGCACTGGAGTATAGGTGTAGGTCGTGACGAGAGTTCCCTCTAAACGGGGCTCTTGATAGAACAGCGCAAGGATCCCTCGGATGTCAACACGTGCCTGGAAGTTGACTTCAAGAGTTCCCGTGCCAATGAACAGGTAGGCGTCGTCGGTGAAGATCGTTTCGATGGTGTTATTCAACATCCAATTCAAGCTGCAAGTGGGATCGCACTCATCTTGGGAATCGTTCACGGTGTAACGACTGCTGTATATGCTCGGGCCATTGTAGATCGCGAAGTCCATATCCAAATAGAGATATGTTTTGTTGGGTATGTAACCCTCCCGCCCATCTGTCCCCGCAGTCACATCGGCAAAAAAAATCGCTTCCACCGATACGCTCGTCAATTTACCGAGCTCGCTGTCGAATTGCGGCACTTCAGATATGCCAAACCAAGTTTCGTCTGTGTAGCATTGGCCGTGCGATGAACTACCGGGGTCAAAGATACAATCGGAATATGAATCGGTTCGGAACATGCTCGGCTGATACGCCGCAAATGTCGCGGAATGCTGAATGGTCGCCGAAAAAGCGAGCGAGGGAGCGATCGACAGCATCACCACAAAACCGATCAGAGCCACTCGAGTCAAATGATTCACATAGAAGAGTGGTGATCTGAGCCGATTTGTGTCGAGTTTCTTATCTCCCAAGGGGGATACGCGATCAATCGAGGTAGCCGAGTGCGCGCAGGCGCCGCCGATCCTCCTCGCTCATTTGCGGAGCGAGTTGGCGACGGGTAGCAAGCGTCTCGCTCAGCTCGGTAATGCGATCGCGATGCTCCTGAACCACCTTCGGATGCTCCGCGGCCACGTCTTGCAACTCCTGCGGATCGCTCTCCAGATCGAACAGATGGAGCGTTTCCGACCCGCGTGGCCATACGCTCTTCCAGTGCCCGTAGCGATAGGTCTGATAGTGGGCCTCGGTGACGAGCAGCTCCTGGTCGCGAAGCTCAGACGCGGCCTCGTGCGGGACCCCGATCATTTCCATCACCAAGCTCAGCAGATCCTCAGAACGTACGAGACGGTCGCTGTCATCGAAATGTGCTGGCGAAATGATCAGCGGAACGCGCAACACCGATTCGAAGGATGGATTGCCCATGTGGGCTGGCCGGCCGGGCAATGCGTGTTTCTCGCCAAGTGCCTCGCCGTGATCCGATGTGAAGATGATGGTCGCGTCCTCGAGCAGCCCCTGTCGCTCGAGCTCTGCGAGCAATTTCCCGAGCGACCGGTCGAGGGCTTCCACCGACCGACCGTAGTCACGTCGCTGGCCCTTCGCACCCTGCTGCCAGTCGTGTACGTCGACGTAATGCAGGTATAGAAAGAACTTGTCCCGCTCGCGACGGGTCAGCGCTTTCAGGGCTGCGCGGTTTACGAAATCGGCGGGTCGGGTGCCAGCGCCGGTGCGTTTCGCGGCCTCGGTTTCGACCGGCTGGTTCCCACTCACTTCGACCCATTGATCGAAGCCCTGCTCGAAACCATAAGGTGCGAAGAGCAAGCGGTTCGAGACGACACCGATGGTCCAGTATCCAGCAGCCTGCAGCTTCTCGGCCAGGGTTTCCAACGCGCTGGGCACACAAGCCGTGTCGTGAGGAGGCTTTGCAAATCGCGCCATTCCGCAGAAGGAATTCCCATTCCATGGGAGGCTCCTCTCTCGCGATCCGCTCTCGAGACTCGGTGTTCGGCCGGTGAAGAGCGCGGCCATCGACATCGTCGTTTGATGGTAGGAGGCGACCGCGTTGCGAAAGACTTGTCCCTCCGCAGCCAAGCGTCCGATCGTCGGGGTCAGGACCTCA
Source organism: Myxococcales bacterium (assembly GCA_022563535.1). Lineage (NCBI taxonomy): Bacteria > Pseudomonadati > Myxococcota > Myxococcia > Myxococcales > Myxococcales bacterium. The sequence continues at coordinate 18,795 of JADFNE010000037.1, read as the reverse complement.
CTTCCGTAGGGGGTGAGGAAGTCCGGCCGCAGCGTGTCGATGACGATCAGGATGATGCGCTCGGGCGGCTCGGGGCCGCTTCTCTGACAGGCCCCGATCGCCAGAACAACCCCCAAGCAGCAGTACAACAGGTGAGCGTCTCCGGCGATCCGATCCCGACGATGAGAGGAATCCCACGGACCTCGACCGAGAGATTCGGATCGCGAATTTCGTGTGAATCATCATTCCCCCAGCCCAATACTCTCCACGATCTCGAACAACTGGTGCTTGCGATCCTGGGCCCACGTGTACAGGGCCAGTCGATTGATTCTCACCACCGGGCGTCCGAGGTCCAGCCCCTCCGCCCAGCTGATCGCATTTTTGCGTTCCTGCTTCGATGCCTTGCGGCCGATGCGCGCCAGGGTGACGTGAGCCAGGGGTGGTCGTTGGTCCGGAGGCGCCCCGGCGGCCGCCAGCATGGCGTCACGCACGCTGGCGATGGCGTCTTCGAGCAGCCCGGGTTCGGCCTGGATCATGGCGCTGAGAGCGGAGGCGCGGCGGGGGTTGCCCATGGGCCGGACATCTCCCAGGGTGGCGGGGATGGGGCCGGTGGGCCAGTTCTGCGCCAGCTCGAAGGCGGCTCTCGCTTGCTCGGCCTCCACGCGTCCCAAGAACGCAACGGTTGCGTGAAGGTCCTCGGCGGCGAAGGGCCGCACGCAGGCAGGGGGATCGGGAAGGGTCTGGAACCAGTGGTCGGAGGGGATCGGCAAGCCGATGAACCAATTCGCCATGGCGGAAGAGTAGGGAATGCTCGTGCGGGCCGATATCAGGTCGGGTCTCACCTATTCTAGTGCCATCAATAATGCTCCGTACCCAGCTATTTCGGACTGGACTGCGCGCACCGGAATCGCGCGCTTCGACAACCCAAGGGACCCCCCATGACCAGTAATTCAGAACCCAGTATTTTGGATCGCTTTCGACTCGACGACAAAGTCGCCATCGTTACGGGCTCTGGCCGCGGCATCGGTGCCGGCACGGCAATTGCCTTTGCGGATGCCGGTTGTGACGTCGTGGTTTCCGCCCGAACGGTCTCTCAACTCGAAGAGACCGCGGAGAAGATTCGCGCCCGGGGGCAACGGGCATTGGTGGTTGAATGCGATGTACTCGACCCGGCGCAGCGCGCACACCTCGTGAACCGCACCATCGATGAATTCGGTCGCCTCGACATTCTCGTGAACAACGCCGGGGGCTGGCCTCCCAAGCCCACCCTCGATACCAGCGAGGACGAGTTTGACGCCTGCTTCCGCTTCAACGTCACGACTACTCTTGCAATGACCCGACTGGCCGTACCCCTGATGGCGAAGACAGCGGGCAGCGGTGCGATTGTCAACATCTCGTCGGTAGCGGGACGCTTCAACGCCAGGGGCTTCGCCGCCTATGGGACCGCCAAGGCAGCCCTCACCTTCTTGACCCGCAACCTCGCGCAAGATTTCGCGCCGAAGATTCGGGTGAACGGAATCGCAGTAGGCGCGATCCTCACCGAGGCGTTGGCAGGATTCATGACCGACGACCTCGAGAAGCAGATGCTCGCCAAGACGCCGATGGCGCGTCTGGGACAGGTAGAGGACATCGCTGCTTGTGCCTTGTTCCTGGCCTCACCCGCGGCCAGCTATGTCACCGGCGAAATCTACGGGGTCAACGGTGGACTCACCCAGATCCAGGTCGAGATGCCGCCGGTCGATCTCTAGGCGCGATTCGCACGCAGATTCAACAGAGTCGACCAATCTCGGTGTCTCCAAGAATTCTTACGATGATTGCATGGAGGGAGAAACAGCATGGGCTATCGCGTCATTCAGTGGGCAACCGGCGGAGTGGGACGTGCCTCGATAGAAGGCATTCGCTCTCACCCCGAACTCGAACTCGTGGGTTGTTGGGTACACAGCGACGACAAGGTCGGCAAAGACGTTGGCGAACTCTGCAACATGGATCCCATCGGCATTACCGCCACCCATGACGCAGACGCGCTTCTGGCCCTCGACGCGGACTGCGTCATGTACTGCCCGATTGTGGCGAATCGAAAAGAGATCATTCGCATTCTCGAATCGGGCAAGAATGTCGTCACCCCGCTTGGTTACTTCTATCCGGGCAAGCGAGACGTTGCTGACCTTCAGGCCGCTTGCATCGCCGGCGGCGCAACACTCCATGGAACCGGCATTCACCCCGGCGGTATCACCGAGCGCTTTCCGCTCATGGTTTCGGCACTGTCGCGCAACATCACCCACATTCGCGCCGAAGAGTTCTCCGACATTCGAAGCTACGATGCTCCTTTTGTCGTCGGTGAGATCATGGGCTTTGGAAAGACCCCGGAAGATGCAGCCAAGAGCCCGATGCTCGACGTGTTGGGAGGCGGCTTTCTGGAATCCGTCGACATGATCGCGGACGCATTGGGCTTCGACCTCGATGAACAAAAGCGCACGAACCACGAGGTCGCGGTCGCCACGGTGCCGATCGATTCACCGATCGGCATCATCGAGCCCGGCCTGGTCGCGGCCCAACGATTTACCTGGGAGGCCAGCGTGCGCGGCAAAGTCGTGATCTCGGTCATCACCAACTGGTTCATGGGCGAAGAAGGCCTTGACCCGGCCTGGACCTTTGGACCCGAGGGCGAGCGTTTTGAAGTTGAGGTCACCGGGGATCCCACTTCCAAGGTCACCTTTCACGGTTGGCATCCCGAGTCAGTCGAGGCGGGGCTGAAGCGCAATCCCGGTATCGTCGCCACTGCGATCCACGTCGTGAGCGCAATCCCATATGTTTGTCAGGCAGACCCTGGGATCAAGACTTATCTCGATCTGCCGTTGGTCGCGGGTCGCGCAGCACCGGAGCACCGGCGATGAGCGCACCTGTCAGACCACTCTGCGCTGGCGACATCGGTCAAGTCGTCGGCGCGGCTCCAGCACGCTCCGGAATTGGGCAGAACGCTCCGTCTGAAAAGCCCTGTGCCGCGACATCGAACCCGCGGTTGAAGCGTGCGCGGAAGTTTTCCCAGGCGATACCGGTGGTGAGTTCGACCAGTTCCACTTCGTCGAGGCTCATTCGCAACGAAGCCACCAGCTCGTCCGTTGCAACCGCCGGGGTTTGGGTCAAGGCAACCGCGTAGTCGAGTACCAGTGTCTGTAGTTCGTCAAACGCATCACTTTCCCGATAACTCGCCAGCTCGGCAATCTGCCTTTCGCTGACTCCGTCTTCTCTGCCGACGGCAGAGCCGATGTCCAGTCAGAACAAACATCCCACCATCGATGCAACCTTGAGTTGGCACAGATCTCTGAGCACCGGGTCGAGGTTCTTGGCCTTGGCCCAAGCGAGTTCAAACAGGATGTCTGCAAACATGACCGGCTTTGAGTGGGCCATGAGGCGCAGCGGATCGGGTACGACGCCCAACTTTTTCGCCGCACCCCTGAAGACCTGGCGGGTAACCAGGCCAGCTTCTGAATCGCCAACGCCTTCAAGCCTCGCCACGGGAATCTCCTTTGCAATCCTTCTTGCGGTCCACTTGCTGTGGTCTCATCAATAGCCCACCACGGCGTTCGCCACGCTGCGGGGCTCCGGTGAGAGGGAATAAACGTTCCGCTCGTAGTCGCGATTGTAGGGCGAAATATTCAGGGTCTCTCCGTTGACGACAAGCGTCGCGCTGCCACCGGGATCAAATCCCATCGCGCTCCGCATGCCCTGCTCGAGCAGGATCTCCGCCATTTCGATGTGGGTCGCACCGACTGACTCGCGAATGCGGCCGTTCACCGCAAGAACAACCAGAGTGCCCTGGTCGTCGAGCCCGATCGCAATTTTTGGCCCGCGCATGTCGAGGTAGTCGATGCGAGCGGCTTGGGACTGAATGGAGGTTCGCGTCTTCCATCCCTCCCGTTCCATGTCGACCGCGATCTTGCCCTCGGCGAGCAGCAGGGGTCCAGCCTCCACCGCATTCCCGATGCCCGTGAGTCCAACGATCTCGATTGCGAGAGCCCGTCCAACCTTCCAGCTGTTCGGAACACTCTTTGCCGAGAACGAAACCACCAGGCCAACCGGGAGCACTGGCGGATGTTCACCCGACTTCGTATTCACGATTTCCATGATTCGATTGCCTACCAGTCGTACGAGCGATCGGCCGTCTCCGGGCAGTGTCGGTGCATCGTAGAAGAGGTCGTAGAAGCACGGATCAGATCCGGGCTTGGCGAGATTGCGAGTTTCTGGGCCGAGTTCGATGGTGGTTCGTCCGGCTCGCAGGGTCAGCCCTTGTTTGCAACTCACGCGACGAATCGAGAGTGTTCGATCTTCTCCGACCAGAAACGCAGGCTTTTCGAACAGCGGTGGACTCAGCAGCCGCTGCTGCGAAATGATCAATCCCAGGGGAGAGCCGATGTAACTCTCGGGGAGACCGAGCTTTCCCACCAGCTCTGCGTTCAGGATGTAGCCGCCATTCCACGCGATTTGTGCGCGGCGGTCAGCAGACTTATCAAAGCGACGCACGAATTCGGGCACGGTCTGGTTGCCCTTGTTGGAAGAGAGAATCTCGTACTGGAGCGCCCTGCGAGAGGGCGGGACTCGCGCGATCACGCCCGACCACGGACAGCCATCGCTGTACACGCCGTTCAGTGCATGGGCTTCCACCCGCCCCGGTTGAGAACCCTTCACGGTCGCGAGACGTTCGATGAGGTCTTCAACCCGCGAACCGCAAGTGATCGCGTCCTCGCAGAGTGCCTTTCGCAGCGCGGAGTCACCAAGGCGCTTGCGTAGTCGCGCATATCGCCCGGTGTGTAGCGTTTCGCTGAGACTCTTTGCGGTCTGCACTGGTGTCGGATACGCGAGCGTAGAACGGACACCCGCAGGTGACCATTGTACATAGCCCGCGCCCAGCGCGATGCCGAGAATGTTCGCCGTCGTCGGATCTGTGGCGCAACCGATGTGAAAACGGTCCAGTGTTGCGGCATCGGTGGTCATCGCCGCCTCTGGACAGAGCGCGACGATGAAGCCTCCCGCTGCGCGAATCTCATCGAGTACCCGAGTTGCTTCGTCACCGAGTTGACGGAAGTCGATTCCTACGGACATCTGCTCGCTGGCGATGACGCGACAGACTCCAGTGTCGTAGAGCAGCTTGAGTTCCCAGTCCGCCCGCTCCACCAAATACTTCTCGAGCGTCTCGGCGCTGACCCCCCCAGGCAGTGGGTCCCGTCTTTCGATTATCGTGATCGGTGCAAGGCGCCTGATTCGAGCGAGAAACTCCGCCGGAAGTTCGTCATGGGTTCCAAGGCCTAGCCGCATGCGCGCCGTCTGGAGCACAAAGACCTCGAGTTCGTGCTCCGTCAATGCTCCGGGGAAGATTGCAACCGGAACGTCCTCGCGGAGGCGCTCGTTGAGAAAGTCCCGGTCGTCGATTTCGGGAATCCCGCCGCCGAAGCACCGCGCCACCATTGCGGGCCAATCCGCTACTTGGTGCGAAGTATCGTACGCAACCTCGACCGATGGAATCGGACCGAACGCCTCCCGGTGGATCGAGATAATGACACCAGTAAGTTCCTGGGGGGTCAGCTCGCGATAGGGATGATGACGGCGACTCCGGTGTCGGTACGCAAGGGAGTGATCGACCTGAATCGGAATCTCGCCAGCTTGAACCCAGAAGAGACTGTCTATGGCGTTGTAGAAGTCCGCACAATCCCCGAGGTCCAGGTCGTCTGCCCCAGGCGTCTCGCGCATCAGCCTCTTCGCAAACTCGAAAGCCATTCCGCGCATGCGCTGTTCCTCGATTCGGAAATAGCTGGGGTCGATCAGCGACTTCAGCATCAGCATGAGGCCCATGCGACCGAAGCCGGGCAGATACGTGCGTTGCCGAGTCTCGAGCAAGGCGTCGAGTTCTGGACTTTTCACGGCGACTCGCTCGGCGAACCGCTCCATCGCATTGCCCGCACACTTCATCCAGCGCTTGGGTTTCTGAATTTGAAGGTGGAGCTTTTCAAGTATCTGTCCAAAATCCAGAGTCAGAGCGGCGAGACTGAATCGGCGCTCGACGACCCGACGATTGTGACTGCGCATATCCTCTGGACGATCGGGAGATAACAATTGCTCACAGAGCCTCTCGACCATGGCGTCCTTGAACTTGGTACCTCGAAAGATGATGACGTCGAGGCGATCCTCGCGAGCAAGGGTTTCACCGATCACCGCTGCGAAGACCTCGGCGGGTTCGTAGTGATGGGTCAGAATCGGAACACCACACGCCGCGGACTCGATGATGGGCAAGCCTCGTCCTTCGGTCTTGCTCGGCAACACGACAAGGGAGGAGATGTTGTAGAGCTCAGGCATCTCAATCGGATCCGATTGTTGGGCGCGAAATTCCGCATGATCGAATTCACTGAAGAGGAAAGCGAGATAGACCCGGCCTTGTACCGCCTTCGGAAGCCGAACAACGAACTTCGAGAACTCGCCGACTAATCGTTCCAGATAGGCATCTTGGCCCTGAGCCACGGGGCCACTGACCAGGAGTGTGAGCTTCTTCTCGGGATGATCGAGAAAGGCGTTCAGGAAGCGTGAGATTCCGAATAGCTTTTCGATGAGCTTGAGGCTCACCTCGATCCGTTTGCGTGAGATGATACGGGTGGGTTGAAGGAGAACTGTGTTCGCGTTTGCAAAGTCTACGTTCGCTTGCTTGGTCCCGGCAATCAGCATCGGACGGCGAATATCCGCCGCAAGCCGTCCCTCTTTGATGACATCGGCAACCGCATGGGCGGGAAGCCTTACGCGACCGTCACTCAGGATATCCGCGACCTGCTTCCACGCATCCTTGGTGCGGCGCCGGTCGAGTATTCTAAAGTGCTGGGTGTCGATTGCGGTTCCGATCTCAACGAGGTTCGCGGGATTGTGACCAAAGCGTTTGCACAGTACGTCGACCTGGGTCGCGTTGATGCACGCCGATACCCAGCTGCGCGACTCCCACGGGTAGAGCATCTCGATCACCGAGAAAAACTCCCCCACATGTGAGTTGGTGAAAAAGTGATCGCGTGGGCCGCGGGAGGTCCCTGCGACTTCGCGCGCAACCGCGCTTTCACCGTCCTCCCAGTAGAAGTCGTGACAATTATTGACGACGGGAATCCCCAGGTATTCAGAGACGAGGACCGTCGCCAGGCCAAGGCTGACGTTTCCGGGGTTGGAATTCGTGTTCACCAGATAGAGGAGGCGGATGTCATGTTCTTCGATGATCGCACCCAGCTGCTCACAGATGCTCAACACCTCGGACCAGATCCTTCCGATCAACTCGTTGTAGAGCGGCCCGCCTCGGTCAAGTTTTTGCGAGAAGAAGTGGCGATAACTCGGCCAATCATTGAATCCCTGAATGATTGGAAGGATGTGCCAGGTATCTTCGGGGTTGATGACGTGGTCCGAAAACTCTTCGAAGTGACCTGCGATGTAGTGAATCCTGGGATTTCCGAGAAACAGCCGCAGCGCTTCTGCGTACTTCGCAATCTCCATCGAGACGCCGTCGATCCCGATATCGAATGTAATGAAGGCAATACCGGTCGCGACGTTTCGCTCGAAGGCAGGCAGATCCGCGCTGGGCTGGCACGCGGGACTCGGTCGGTTCTCTCGCAGGCGATCCAGAAATAGACACAGGTCGAACCAGGTCGTGACATTTTCTTCGCGCAGCGAGTCGAGCATCTCATCGCTGCGCGGGTGTCGCTGCTGGCCCAATTCGCCCCCTAAGACTCACGCTGTTGCGGATCACCGGACGCGGGCAAAATTGCGCTATTTCAGAATGAGAACAGCTCCTCGAGCTTGTCCTGGAGTACCTCGTAGGAAAAATGCTCGCGACCAAGTCGGAAGTTATGCTCGGTGATCTCCTTGCGCAACTCGGGGTTGTGGAGAATTTCATCGACTTCTTCGAGCACCTCGTCGGTGAGCTGGTTGTTCTCGAGCATCACGCACTTGAACCCCTTGCTCCCAATGTCCGGCCAAAAGACCGGCTTGTAGTTGTTCACAAAAACAGGACGCTTCGCGAGGATCGTCTCGATAAATGCGTTGCCGAACCCCTCGTAGGTACTGAAGTAGGTGCACGCAAGGCTGCTCGCGTACGCGTCGGAAAGGGAGTAGATCTTGCGGCCGTCGGGAAGACGGTCGCGGTCGGACAAAATACGGTGATAAGCGAAACGAACGCGATCGCCGAGTCCCTGTTGGGCGATCTGGTCGACAAGGCGCTTGAAGTATCCCTTGCGTTCGTCGTCCGCAGCGCTGCCCGTGATGACGAGCTTGATGCGCGGGTCGTCGAGTTGCCCGATCAGATCAATCGCGACCTCAATTCCCTTCCGCTCGACGATTCGCGTGATCTGGAAGACCGGAATGTCGTTGTGGTCGAAGCCGATCTCTTTGAGGAGATCGCGGTTGTATTCGTCCGTTACCCCAAATGGTCGCTTGAAATCCATTACGTTCGGAACCACGTGGGCATTGATGTCGAAGCGTTGCTTGAGTTCCTGCTGGGCCGCGGAGTTGATTACTGCGTGGCGGATCTGGGGATCCGAACGCAGCGGAAAGGTGTCGTGGACCAGACTTGTAATCTCTTGGAACGGCGAATCGTATCGGGAGCCGCGCTCCCACGCGTAGTCGTGATCGTGGGTCACCACCGGGATGTCCATGGAGTCGACCGCAAGCTTGATCCCGAGTCCCATCGAGAGGTGGCAGGGAAGCGCCGACGCGTTTTCGGAAAGTAGTACGTCGATCTTGTTGCGCAGTGCCCAGGCAAAGATCTCCGTCGCGATGTTATGGCCGTTGCTCTCTACCGTAGTGAGGAGTTCATCGGGATCGTCGGGGGGGAAGAAGAACGCGCGGTTCTGTTCCCACTCGCATTCGGGCGAGAAGAACGACAGGATCGGGAGGTGGGTCTCGCGTTCGAGTGGGACCGGGTGGCCCTTGAAACGCCCAGACAGGATGAAGACCTGGTGCCCCAGCCGCTCGAGCACCTGTATCCATTTTTCGGCTTCGAGCGCGACCCCATCAACGTCACCGATCCGACCAATGATCATTCCGATATTCACTATGTCCCGGCCTTGCTCGTGATGGGCCACCTTCGTGGCCTCGAGCATTGGATAGAGATCGGCTGGGGGGGGAATTTCCATGAGTGTGTCGCAAATTTGCGCCAATGGCTTGATCCCCCGTGGGGCTGATCGATATTTTTTCTGGGGGTCGCTTCCAGGGGGACTCGACCGTTCCGAGCCGCCATCAAATTCAGCCGCCCAGAGCGTGACTTACAGGGCGGCTTCCCCAAATTGGGTTCCCAGGAAGTCGGGAAACGAGACCGCGCTCATTGGCCTCAGGATTCGCGCTCACATCCTGAACTGCGGTAGAAAATGCACCGCCAGAAGGATTCCCACGGCGCCAACAGGAATGAAGATGAGCGCAACCGAGGCCGACCTCCAGCCGTGATAGCGAACGAGGCAGAACAGGGAATTTGCAATGAGGACGACCCCAGCAATCGGGGCAAGCAAAACCAAGCCGAGAAAGTGGTACACGTCGCCGTCAGCCACACCGTTCCAGTAAACCAAAGCCCCGGCAACGAGAGCGCTGCATACGAGTCGACAAACGAGTGTAAGATTGCCTGCTCTCCGGCTCACGCCAACCTCCAACGATGGATCCATGGAGAATAGGCAATTCAAGCCGCAATTTTGCAAAACAAGCCACCGGCGCGCAAATAGCACGCTGGCTCGTGGACCAATCCGTTGGCCATCGCCAATCCGAGCCGACATGGTTATTGTGCTGATTCGATTGCGACGAATGAAGTCGATCTCGATCAGCCCACGCGATTCCACATCAGTCCAGACGAGGAAACCAGTCCATGGCAGGGCCTCTTGGTCACATCCGAGTGCTCGAGCTGAGTCGCATCCTCGCTGGGCCGTGGGCCTCGCAGACCCTCGCGGACCTGGGCGCTTCCGTGATCAAGGTCGAGCGACCGGGAGTCGGCGACGATACCCGCAGCTGGGGGCCGCCCTTCGTCAAAAGAGGTGAGCAAGGCGATGGGGCGGGTACCACAGACGCCGCCTACTTCCTGTGTACAAATCGTGGCAAACGCTCCATCACCGTGGACTTCACAAAGCCCGAGGGCCAGGAGATCGTGAACCAACTCGCCCAATCGAGCGACGTGCTGATCGAAAATTTCAAGCCGGGGGGGCTCGAGCGCTACGGGCTCGACTACGAATCCCTCAAGAAGTTGAACCACAGGCTCGTCTATTGCTCCATCACGGGTTTTGGACAAACGGGCCCGTACCACAACCGCCCGGGATACGACTTCTTGATCCAGGGAATGGGAGGCCTCATGAGCGTAACGGGCCAGCCCGACGACGAACCCGGGGGCGAGCCCATGAAAGTCGGACTCGCGGTAGCGGATCTCTTCACAGGTCTCTATGCGGTCATCGCAATTCAAGGCGCCCTCGCCCACGTCGAACTCAAGGGCGAAGGGCAATACATCGACCTTGCGCTTCTCGACGTGCAGCTGGCGGTGATGGCCAACCAAGCTTCGAATTATCTCGCCACGGGCACGCCGCCCGGGCGACTTGGCAATGCACATCCGAACATCGTTCCCTACCACGCCTTCGCGACGAGCGATGGCTTTGTCATACTCGCCGTGGGAAACGATGCCCAGTTCGCCCGCTTCTGCGAAGTGGCGGGGCAACCAGAGTTGGCGACGGACGAGCGCTATGTAACCAATTCGTTGAGGGTCAAGAATCGCGAGGAACTGCTCCCCGTCTTGCAGACGATTTTTTGTGACAGGTCTTCGCTTCAGTGGATTGGTGATTTGGAAGCCGTGGGCGTTCCTTGCGGGCCAATCAATTCGATGGGTGCTGTTTTCGACGACCCCCAGATCCGGAGCCGAGGCATGCAAATCGAAATCGAAGACGATGTGACAGGCACGACCCCCGGCGTCGCCTCGCCGATCAAGTATTCAAAAACCCCTCTCAGCCACACCCAGGCGCCACCGAGCCTCGGCCAGCATACCGACGAGATCCTGCGTGAAGTGCACGGTTACACCCAGGCGGAAATCGATGGGCTGCGTACCAAAGGTGTCATATGACGGCTACCTCGAGAATCCTGCCGCCGGTTCGATCGGACCATGCTGCCCATCCGTAGTATTGCTGCCATGTCCACTTTCGGCGGTCCGACTCTTCTTTTTCTTTCCGGCAGGTTCGTCTGGGTTGTCGTGCTCCGGCCGCCACTCAAACTCCTCGACGCTCAAGAAGTACACGCCAGCACTGTCTAAGTCCGTCGCCATCCCGTTAGTGTAGCTCTCGCACCGACGGGTCCAGGTCGCCGGGCTTAGCTGAACCAGGCATGACTTCCACTAGGCAGGCGCACCCCCTATCATCGAGAACACGAGCACGAGCAGGATCGCCTGCACGATCCAGCCGATCACGCAAACGCCGACCGCGCGGGGGGTGCTTTCGTAGTCCAGGGCCTGCCGCACCGCGATCACCATCGCGATCAGCATCCAAATACTCGCCACTGTGAACACGATCTGGGTGAAACCAGGCACGATCCCGAGCACCCGAATCAGACCCGGCGCACTCGCAAAGCCGAGGGTCCGCAGCAGTTCCCCCAGGTCGGCGCGAGTGCCTGGCTCGGGCAGGAGTCGCGTTCCGATCATGTAGGTAAGGAAAGCCCAGATATACCAGCTGACGAGCGCCGCAACGCTGAGCACCACGATCCCGCCGATGCCCCCCTGCGAAAAATTGCCAATTCCCGCCGCCACGGCCGAGAGGATCACGACGGCCCTCGCCTGCCCCATGGCCCCTTGATCCGCCTCCACCTCCTCGTAGAGCTGGGCATCCAGCTTGGCGGCGCGGATCATACGATCTTGAATACTGGGCACAGCTCTCTCTCCTTACAACGGGTGTGAATAGTAACGACCGGACGATCGAGCGATATCGTTATCGCCCCTCCAATGTCTTGTGAGATCCATCGCAGATTGGTGCGCTCTTCGAATGCTTACAGCAGCAGAAAAAGACTGCTGTCGCCTCCTCTGCCTCGTATTTGATCGGCGTAAATTCCGTGCCCTTGTGAGAGCCGTCGCAGAATGGCTGTTTCTGGCTTCTTCCACACGCGCACCAGAAGTAAACCTTACCCGCTTCAACATCGATTGAGATTGGCGCTCTTTGAGCAATCACGGGAGTCTTCATATTTGTTAGCTCCTATTTTGTGGTTCGATCGGTCGAACCCCCCGAGCCTTCAAAGGTTGTTGGCAAACAGTACAGCGACGACTTGGACCACGCTAGAACTTAATGCGCACGAGTGGCGTAACACGGAGCGTCCATGCTTCGTGGTCATCCGGGCCCGAGGGTCCGATCTGATTTTCCGCAGCAGCGAAGAGATCCTCGGGGCGATAAACGACGCCGTCCTTGATGACCAGATGGATGTCTCGCGCCGCCGTGATCTCTGCCAATGGATTGCCGTTTGCGACAAATAGATCCGCAAGCTTGCCGACCTCGATGGAGCCGAGCCGGTCGTCCACGCCGAGAGCCCGGGCTCCATTGATCGTCGCAGCTTTCAGGACTGCGACCGGAGGCATGCCGGCCCAGACCATCGCCAAAAGTTCCCGGTGATAGGCAAACGCCGGGAGCAATAGGTTGTAGACCGGCTCATCGGTTCCCACCAGCATGAGCGGGCCGCCGCCGGCGTCGTAGAAGGCTTTGAATTCGACGACACGTTGCGGAAAATCCGAAGACTGACCCGTTTCAAAACTGGGGTCGGCGGCGACGCGTTTTTTCAAGAGTTTGCGGGTATACGGGGTGAAGAAGCGCCCCTCATCCGTCCATACCATGTCGAGAGCGGGATCGTTGCGAAGTTTTCCTTCGCCGTACATCTGCAAATTGGCGTCGAAGTAGACCCCGTGGTCTAAAAAGAGGGCAATCATTTCCGACAGTTCGGACTTCTCTTCGCCCCCTTCTTCCAGCGTGATCCAGTGCTCGAGGCGGTCGATCTTCATCGCGATCGCGTCTCGGGCGTGGACGTCGTAGACGTCTTTGTAATTTGCCAAGTGGCCCGTGGCCGTCATGCCATTTTTGTGCGCTTGGTCGATCAGGATGCGCGTCTCCTCCGGAGTCGACTGCTTGATCTTGATACTCGTGACCCCCCGTTTGGCCCAATAGTCCACCTCCCGGCGAATCTCCGCTTCGGTGATGTCATTGGGCCAAGCTTTACAATCATCCGCCGCGGTCTCGATCTGATACTCGCAACGAAAGGCACCGAAATAGGGGCCCGAATTGAAAATCCGTGTACCGACCTCTTCGCCACGATCGATGCGACTGCGGGCTGCGATTACACGCTCGGGATAGAATTCGCCCGCGGACCAGGTCGCAGTCACGCCATTGGCGAGAAACAACATCGCATTGTTGCGCATCTCTTCTGCGCGGCCGGCGTCAACCAGGTCCAGGTTATAGTGGGCGTGTAAGTCGAACATCCCGGGCAAGATGGTTGCGTCGTCGTCCAGGTCGATCACCCGCGCCTTGGGGAATTTGCGCCCCTTCAAATCGGCGCCAACCTCGGAAAATTTTCCGTCACGAATCACGATCCCGGTATTGCGTATGCGCGCATCCGCGATCCCGTCAAAGAGCCATCCACCCCGCAGCACCACCACTTCGGCAGAGGGCTCGGCCCCCTGCGCATCCGAAGTAGCGGCAAGCAGCATCGACACGCAAGCCGTAAACATGATGAACTGAAACTTCATGGCGAACCTCACCTACCGCTTGGCCTTCGGCTGAACCTTGGCTCGAGTCTTTGAGTCCCCAGCGACCATCAGCGCGTGCTCCGCCAGGAACCGACCAAGAGCGTCTGCGGGTTCCCCCGTGAAATGCACGTCCCTGCCCGCCCACCATTGGGTATAGAGGCCGCCTTCATTGTTCTTCACGAACTGCCATTGGTCGCAGATGGAAATCTCCGGATGCCGAGCCATTACCTCGGCCGCCCAGAGATTGAGGAATTTTTCCATCACACCTGTTCTACGCCCCGGCGCCCGACCCTCTTCAGTTAGCTCTTTGGCCTCGCCCAGTCCATTCGGGACGGGGCATGTCGTGACCCAAATCAACTTCGCGCCCGTCTTTTTCAGCTCCACGATAATGGCTTCCAAGTTCTCCTGGTACTCACTTTTGGTGATGTCCGAATCCCAATGCCCATGGTTGAAGGAAATCACATCCCATTGACGCCCCTTCTCGCCATACGCTCCCAACCAGCTCATAATATTCGCGCGCCCCCTGGCCGAAGACCCGCAATTGGTTGGCGGATGATGCACGTCGAACTTGCCCTCGAGCGCCGCTCGCAATCCACGGTTGTAGCTTCGCGAAATCGAATCGCCGATGAACAGGTAACGCGGTAAATCAGAATTGTCGGCACCTGCAGAATCGCCGATCGGTGTCGCAATGATGGCGATTAGCGCTAGAACGAGAGTTTGGGAGATTGTTCTTATGTGGGTCATCGCTTCAGTAAATTAGTGCACAAAATTATCGGGGCCCAGCAGGTAGCTCTCTCCATAGGTCCCTACCGGCAGTCGTTCACCAACTACTACGCAATTGTCCCGGTCCGGGACAAATCCTTCCATCTGTGATTAAATTCGGCGATGGAAAACAAATTCAATCTATTTGAAATGGCGCAGGAACAGTGGCGGGCGGCGGCGGATCTCATCGAGCTGGATTCTTCCATCTCGACGATTCTAAGTGAGCCCAAGAACGAGTTGATGGTCCACTTTCCGGTAAAAATGGATAATGGTGAATTTCGACTCTTCAAGGGTTATCGCGTTCAACACAATAATATCCTCGGCCCCTATAAAGGAGGGATGCGCTTCCATCCGAACGTTCATATTGACGAGGTGAAGGCCCTTGCGATGTGGATGACGTTCAAATGTTCATTGGCGGGCATCCCGCTTGGCGGCGCGAAGGGTGGCGTGCAATGCGATCCCAAGGCGCTGAGCGTCGACGAAAAAATGCGCCTCACCCGTCGATTCACCCATGCGTTGGGCGACAACATCGGGCCCGAATACGACATCCCCGCGCCGGATATGGGAACCGATGGCCAGACGATGGTGTGGATGATGGATACCTATCTCAACAGCACCTCGGCCCATGCGCGCTCCAGCATGAGACATGTCGTGACGGGCAAGACCCTAGAATGTGGTGGTTCCGAGGGCCGCGACAAGGCGACGGGGCAAGGCACCGTGTACTGCATTCAAGAGTGGGCGAAGCAGCGGGGCATCGATCTCAGCCAATCGACCTTCGTCGTGCAGGGGATTGGAAACGCGGGGAGTTGGACCGCGGTGCTTCTCGCCAAACTCGGCGCCCGCCTGCTTGCGATCTGCAATAGCCGAACGGCGATCTACAGTGCCGACGGGATCGATGCGGAGGGGGTCAAGCGATGGGCGGATCAGAAGAAGGATCTCGCTGATTTCTCCGGTGTCGAGACCATTGCTCTGGATCAACTCTTCAAGATCAAGGCCGATATTCTGGTTCCCGCTGCACTAGAGGACCAGATCACAGTGGACAATGTGGATAGCATCGATGTGAAGGTAATCGCCGAGGCGGCCAATGGCCCCATGAGGCCCGATGCAGAAAAGGCACTCATCAATCGTGGTGTGGATATCATCCCCGACCTTCTCTGCAACTCAGGCGGTGTGATTGTGTCTTATTTCGAATGGGTTCAGAACAAGAAGAGCGAGCATTGGGAACTCGAAGAGGTGGACGCCAAACTCGCGAAAACGATCCAGCACGCGTTTGGCAACGTGTCGGCCTTTGCCTCTGAATTCAAATGCTCTACGCGCACCGCAGCCTATGGTGTCGCACTTCAGCGGATGCAGGGCGCGTATCGCCAGCGGCAGATATTTCCGTAGTAAAGCGGCTGGGCGCTTGGGCTATCTGGGAACTTCGCCCGTACAAGTGGTTCGGTGCATCTGGCGGCGTTTTCCTGGGTAGTCATTGAGGGCATAGTGTTGCGTGAAGCGGTTGTCCCAGAGGGCCAAAGAGTTTTTTCTCCATCGGAAGCGACAGGTCAGGACTTCTTGTAGGGCATGGCGGTTGAGACCAGCAAGCAGTTCAGTCGCTTCGTCTTCCGGCATGTCCTTGATACCGACTGTGTAGACAGAATTGATGAAGAGGCCCTTCTTGCCGGTCCTCGGGTGAGTTCGGACCAGAGGATGCTGTCTCCGGACCAGTGCTTCGTCCGTGGTCTCGACCTGCATGTTTTCGAGCAGATTTTGCAGGTCCTGCATTCGGGGCGAGTAGGCTCGCTCCCCCGAATGAAGAGCCACCATCGTGCTGAGCTTTTCTCTCATTTCCGGAGGCAGGGTTTCATAGGCGAGGATCATATTGGCCCACAGGGTGTCGCCTCCAAACTCCGGCGTCTCCTTGGCGTGGAGGCAGGTTACATAGGGTGGGCGCTCGAGAAAGCTGAAGTCGGAGTGCCAACCACCGCCAAATACGAATCTGCTCGCCTCATCGGCCTCCTTGATGACTTCGATGACCTCGGGATGGTCTTTCATTGTCTTGATGAAGGGTGTCGGATGGGGTTCGCCAAAGAGGCGGGTGAACTGGCTCTGTTGATCGGGCGTCATGGGTTGATCTCGAAAGAAGATCACCAGATGTTCGTCGAGGGCCATCTGAATCGATTCAAACGATGCGTCAGAGAGGGGTTTGGAAATATCGACACCTTCGATCTCTGCGCCGATGGACCCGGTGATCGGCATGACGTGAATCGAGGGATCAGGCATGGAGAAGATTGACCTTTGATGCGAATAGGGCGATTACGCTAGGACGGTGCCGCGCCCAGAAACTGATCCCGGAGAACGCGTTTGAGGATCTTCCCGGTTGGATTGCGGGGGAGCACTTCGATGAACTCCACGGCCTTGGGCAACTTGAAGGGCGCCAGCTTTCCTTTACAAAAGGCGAGAACCTCTTCGGCAGTGAGCGAATCGTCTTCCTTGACGACGATCGCAAGCGGCGACTCTCCCCATTTGGCCGAAGGCATCCCGATGACCGCCACCTCCTTCACACCCTCCATGGATGCGAGCACGTTTTCGATATCGGCCGGGTAGACGTTCTCGCCCCCCGAAATGATCATGTCCTTGATGCGGTCCTTGATATAGATGAAGCCGTCTTCGTCAATCCTCGCGATATCGCCGGTGTGGAGCCAGCCGTCGATGATCGTTTCCGCGGTGGCATCGGGACGGTTCCAGTAGCCGAGCATCAAATGGGGTGCCCGGATGATGACTTCGCCGGTTTCGTTTGCCGTGACTTCGCCGCCGTCCGGATCGATTACTTTGATATCGGTGTGGAAGAACGCCTTGCCCGTTGAACCCGCGCGCTTGATGGCCTCGTCGGGAGAGATCAAGCACGCCGGCCCGCCGGATTCGGTCAGTCCGTACACCTGGTGGATCTCGATCCCCATCGCCGAGTACTTCTCGATCAAGCTTACGGGGACGGGAGCCGCGCCACTCATGATCCAGCGCAAGTTCGAGATATCGTGTGCCCCTGCGTCGTAAGTGCTCAACATGAAGTTGAGCATCGCGGGCACCGCGAGGGTCACGGTGATTTTCTCCTCGCCGTAGATCTCCCAGATCCGCACGGGATCGAACTCGGCCATGATCGTGACCGCGCCCCCTCGGTGGATCACCGTGAGCAGTGGGTTGAGGGCACCCACGTGAAACAGGGGCAGACAGATGAGATAGCGATCGTCCCACTGGACGTCCGCGGTCACCAGGGCGGTCAACGACGCCCACATGGTCGTGGTGTGGCTATGCATCACGCCCTTGGGCAAACCGGTCGTGCCCGACGTATACAAGATGAAGAGTAAGTCATCGTCGCTTGCGCCGATCCCGGGCTCGTCGGCCGTCGCTCCCGACAGCAAGTCTTCGTAGCCGAATGCAAAGTCCGGGCGATCGGCGGCGTCGCCGACGTGTATCCAACTCTTGACCTGGGTTCCCTCCTCGCCGCGGGACTGCAGTTCTGCCACCACGTCGGCGAAGGCCGTACCGAAGATCAGGGTCTCGGCACCCGAGTCGGTCAGGATGAAGGAGAGCTCGTCGGCGACCAACCGCCAGTTCAAGGCGACGATCACGCCTCCCACCTTCGCGGCGCCAAAGAAGACCTCGACGAACTCGGAACCGTTCATCAGCAGGGTCGCGACCCGGTCGCCGCTCGCGAGACCAGCCCCCACCAGGCCATTCCCCAGCCGGTTGCAGCGCTGGTCGAGCTCGCGGTAGGTCAGTCGCACTCCCTTTGCGACGTCGAAGATGGCTTCCTGGTCGGGCCGAAGCGCGGCACGCTTGGCGACGAACTGTCCGATGTTTACGTTCATCTCAAATACTCCCGAGGTTTGACTCCCTGGCGATAGCGTGACCTGCCCCAGTCCGCCGTACCCCTTCGTATCTTAGTCCAATCAGTTTATTCCCGCGCAAACCCTCGGCCTCCAATCGATTCTCGACTTGACATTGGGGGCCCTGAATGACCACACTGGCGGCGGTGAATGTATGTCGTCAGACTATTTCGGATTGCAGATGGCCTCAGCTAAGAGACGGTTTTCGGTTTCTGCCTAGGCTGCCTTCCCAGCTCGGTACAGCCGCCTTCGCTCTTGCATCGTACGTCGTTTGATCCTCCCGCGCTTCGAGAGGATCGCGTATCGCCGGCCGAAGTACGCATCTGCCGGCGTCACATTATCGAGAGCTTCGTGGTAGCGCTCGTTGTTGTAGTAAGCCACGAAGTCCCGCAGCGCTGCCTCCAGCTCCCACGGGAAGTAGTAGTTCTCTAGCTTCACCAC
>JADFNE010000036.1 GCA_022563535.1 Myxococcales bacterium | reverse complement strand
GCGATCCTCGACTCGGGGGGCCAGCGGGCGCACATGGTCGATCTGGCTGAAACAGAAGGCGTCGAATTCGCCGCGATCAACGAAGCGACCGAGGCCCGGCTGGCGGCCGTCCTCGATCCGGGTCTCGACCCGATCAACCCGCTCGACGCCTGGGGGACCGGGAACGGGTCCAACGAGATTTTCACCGAGAGCGTGCTCGCGCTGGACGCCGACCCCGCGACCGGCCTGACGTTGTTTGCAGTCGACCTGTGGCCAATGGACGACGAAGAGCCGTCGAATATCGAGATCGCGGAAGCGGTGCAGGGGCGCCTACAAAATCCGCTGGCCTTTCTGGTACACGCGAGTTCGTCAGCGAGTGCGGTCCAGTCGAGTCGACTGCGCGAGATCGGAATCCCGGTACTGATGGGAACCGAGACGGGGCTGCGCGCCGTTCGCCACGTCGTCGAATACGCAGAGTTCCAACGCACTCGAGCGCAGCGGCTAGCTCGAACGAGCGAGGAGCGGGTGAAGCCGCCAAAGCATCTCGATGCCCTGCGTCGGCAGCTCGAGGGCACGACAGACGCCCTCGACGAACACGCGAGCAAAGAGCTGCTGAGCGCCTACGGGCTGACGACGACGCGAGAGCACGCCGTGACGACCCTCGATGATGCTCTGCGTGCCGCAGCGGAGATCGGCTATCCAATCGCACTGAAGACGGCTGCGGGTGACCTGCACAAGACGGAGCGGCGCGGTGTGCATCTAGGGGTGGCGGATCCGGACGAGCTCGAGGCCGTGTATCGGGACTTCGAAGCACGGCTTGGACCCCGAGTGCTCGTCCAGGAGATGATTCCCGACGGCTGCGAACTGCTCCTCGGCCTGGTGTTCGACGCGCAATTCGGGCCGATGCTCACCATTGCAACCGGCGGTATCTTCGTCGAGGTGCTCAAGGACTTCCGGATGCTGCCGCTGCCGGTCACATCCGCCGAGGTCAGTGAAGCGCTCGCTAGTCTGCGCGGGGCGCCCCTTCTGAACGGCGTGCGCGGTCGCCCCCCCGCAGACATCAAGGCGATCGTTCAGGCGGCGCTTTCGCTTGCGGCGCTCGCTAGTGATCTGGGAGATTGCATCCGTGAGATCGATGTCAATCCACTCGTTGCACTGCCAGATCGAGCGGTGGTAGTCGATGCGCTGGTCGTACCCAAGGCCAACCAGGGCGACGAATCGGACTCAGAAAATTGGCCTGAAAAAGAGAAGGAGCTGATGCCATGAACTTCGAGTTGTCCGACGAGCTGAAGCTGCTACAAGAAACCGCCCGACGCTTCACCAACGAGGAACTCATCCCGCGCGAGCTCGAAGTGGACGAGCACTCACGCATCTCCGACGACGCACGCGCAACCATTCGCGAGCGCGCCTGTCGGGACGGCCTGTGGCCGATGAACATCCCGGAGAAACTGGGCGGACTCGGTTCCTCCGTACTCGCGCAGGTGATCGTGCAGGAGCAGGCCGGGCGCGCAACCAATCACCTCTGGGGCTACGTAGGCGGCCCCTACAACGCCCTTTTGTATTGCAACGAGGCGCAGCGAAAAAAGTACCTCGAGCCGGCTCTGGCAGGGTTGTGGACCGCATCGTACGCGGTCACCGAGCCCGGCGCCGGATCGGACACCAGCAACCTCCAGACGCGCGCGGTCAAGCAGGGAGACCAGTACGTCATCAACGGCGAGAAGTGGTTCGTGACCGGAGGCGAGAAGGGGATCGCCGTCATCGTTCACACAGTTACTGCACCTGGCGAGGAGACGCTCTTTCTCGTCGACCACGGCACGCCGGGGATGCGGATCACGCGACAACCCCGTTTCATGAACCGCACCGAGGACGAGCATGTCGAAATGGTCTTCGAAGACTGCGCGGTGTCGAAAGAGCAAATGCTCGGCGGACTCGGCGAAGCCGACTCGATCAGCAAGGCGTGGTTTCGCGAAGAGCGCCTGCACATTGCCGCACGCTGCGTCGGAGCCGGCCAGCGCCTGATGGAGGAAATGAAGGCGTGGTGTGGGGAACGCGAGACCTTCGGCAAGAAGCTCTACGAGCACCAGGGGATCGGTTGGATGTTGGCCGACTCGGCGACCGAACTCTACGCAGCCAGGCTCATGACGTACAAGACCGCTTGGGAGGAGGACGCCGGCGTGTGCAACGTGAAGGAGCTGCATACGAAGGCGTCGATGGCCAAGCTCTACGCATCAGAAATGGCGCATCGCGTGGCGGACCGCGCCGTGCAGGCCTTCGGCGGTCGCGGCTACTGCTGCGACTACGCCGTTGAGCGTCTGTTTCGGGACACACGCGTAGACCGTATCTGGGAGGGAACTTCCGAAATCATGCGGTCCATCATCCTGAACGGCGTGATGAAGCGAGATATCGACGCGCTGCTGCGCTGACGGTGTCAGCTCAATGGGTGCCGGCAGCTCAAGTGAGGCCGGCAGCTCAACAAATGAGGCCGATGGATGTCAGCCTTCCTCGCGGATTTGGCGGGCGATGTGGTCCAGCCACGCCTTTGCGTCTTTCCGGCTCGATTCATGCTTTTGCGCCAGCAGAAAAGCCGAGCGCGCACTCTCGGTGTGGTCATCGCTGTAGTGCGAGATCCCGAGGAGCAACTGCGCCCTGCCCTCATCTTCGAGGCCGCCCTTCTTGAGTGCCTTCTCAATGAGCGCCGTCGCCTCCGTCCAGTCCTCGCGCTGTACACGGACCTGCCCGAGGCGCAGGTAGAGGCTTCCGTCATCCGCCATGTCTGCCGCCCGCTGGAGCGGACCGAGGGATCTTTCGTACTCCCGGGCCGCGATCCACGAGTTCCCGAGAAGCTCGAGCACATCGCGGTCCATCTCGATCTGGTTTTCTTCGAGGCCGCGCTCGAGCACCTGAGCCGCCGAGTAGGGCAGCTGATGGTATAGGAGAGTGCGCGCCAGTCGGCGCAGCTCGTCATTTTTGGTGAGCAGATTCTGCGTGTACGCAAGTTGCTGGATGCGCAGGGCGCCTCCGTAATCTCCTTCGGCGCCGTAGATGAGTGCGAGTTGTATCCAGTACTGCTTCTTTGGATAGTTGGTCAGCAGCGACTCGAGGATGGGAATGCTGCTGCTGTAGTCCTCCGTCTGAAGGTAAAGTGCGGCGACCAACTGCAGAAAGCGCTCTTGCGGTTTCTTACCTGAAAGTTCCAGGGCCTTCAGCGCGGGAACCAGCGCCTTGTCGAACTGGTCGCGCCGGTAGTGCGAGATGGAGAGCAGGAAATGGCCGTTTCCGTTCAGCTTTGATTTGTCTACGTATTTGAACCATTCGTGCAGGGATTTCTCGACCTTCTCCCAATTTTGGTTCCCCGCGTGGATCTGCGTGATGGTGAAGCGAATGATGGCCTCGTCAGGGACGGGCACGATTTCTTGCTCGAGCACCTTTTCGAAGAACCCAACGGCCCTCCCTTGTTGCTCCAGCCCCATATGGGCGTATGCCAGGAACTTGTACGTGGACGCCAGCTCATTCGCGTTCAAGCGTTTGAACTTCATTTTTTCGAGCTTGATGCGGGCGTCGTCGTACTGCCCATCCTCGATGAACTCGGTTACGGGGTTGAGACGCTCCTGGGTGAGCTTGCGTATCTTGTACCGCTCGCGCTTCTCAGCACGTTCCTCGCCTATGGCTTCGAGGTCGAGCTCATCCTCGGCGATCGATGGAGTGGCGATCAAAAGCAATGCCAGAATCGAAGCGCAGGAAATCAGAGATAGGGTCCACCGCTTCATCTTGTCACCTCGGTAGCTGGAACTTGATTCGCTGCCGGACACCGGGTCGCTCTACTGCGACTCCCTGCTCGACTTTGGCATTGTACTTCCACTTACTCACAGCCTGAACTGCAGACTTGTTGAAGATCGATCCAGGATGGGAGGCGGTAACTCTGATGTCCTTGACCGTGCCTGCCTTCGTGATCGTGTACATGAGTTCGACCCAGCCCTCGATGCCGCGCTGCTTCGCGCTCATCGGGTACTGGGGTTTGATGCGCACCAGCGGTACCACATCGCGGTCGGAGCCCCCGGTACCCAGGTCGGCAATCGCCAGATCGAGTGTGCCTTCGATCATGGGAACGATCATGCCCGCCGTATCGTCGGGGTTCAGGTTCTCGGTGACGCTGATCTGCGGCGGCGGCGGCGGCGCTTCGGGCTTCTTCCGGTCCGGGATCTCGCGCTTCTTTGTCTCGGCCGAGGTATCGCGCTTTAACCGGACAAAGTCTATCGAGAGTGCTGGCTTTGCTTCGATCGCCTCCCAAGCGACTCCAACTAGCGCCTGCATAGCCCAGAAGAGCGAAAAAGTGATGGCCGCTGCCACCATCGTCACTGAAAGAAGTCGAATTGCCATGCACCTACTCAACCACTTCGGCGGCGATCGACACGCTCTTCACGCCTGCCTGGCGTGCCGCGTCCATCACCAGGACGAGCAACCCGTTCTTGCTCTCGGTGTCAGCCTGGATCACAACGGCGCCATTCGGGTTTTCCGCGTGCATGCGCTCGATGTTCGCCCGCAACGCCCGCGGGTCGACCTGGCGTCGGTCGATCCAGATTTGGTTGTCCGCTGAAATCGCTACGAGGATGTTGCCCTTTTCCTTGCGCTCGGCCGTCACCGCGTTCGGCTTGTTGACCTCGATCCCGGACTCCTTCACGAAGGAAGCCGTCACGATGAAGAAGATCAGCATGATGAACACGACGTCGAGCATCGGCGTGAGATCCACCTCGTTTTCATTATCGTCGTCGAATTGGTTCATGTTCATCCGCATCTATCGAGTCTCTCCTTCGGGCCTTCGCTGTACGAACTTTATCGAGCTCTGTGTAGTGCTCAAACGTGCGTGGTGATCAGTCGATCCGACATCAGCCGGCCTTCTTTTTTCGCGCGACGCTCGAGCTGAACGCTGAAAACCAGCCCGGAGAGCGCCGCCATCATTCCCGCCATTGTCGGCAGTGTCGCCTTTGAAATGCCTCCGGCCATACCGCGCACATTTCCGCTGCCGGAACTCGCCATTACGTCGAACACCTCGATCATGCCGGTGACGGTTCCCAGCAGCCCCAGCATCGGGCACAGCGCTACCAGCGACACAATAATCTGAAGCCCGCGCTGGAGTTCGATATCCACGTCCGTGAGGAGCAGTAGCCGAATCTTGTGGGCGCCCCAGCTCTTATGGTCCTCGCGCGCGTCCCATTCTAGCTGAACCTGATCTGCGGACCCGGGGTGAACCCAGAAGAAGAACCAGTAGCGCTCTAGGATCAATATCCACATCCAGAAGGTCACCACTCCGATGACAAGGAGCACGTCGCCCCCGGTCTCAACGAAGTCGCGGACCGCCGCATATGCCTCGATCTCAGACATTGGGCTCTTCGATCCGCATCGCTACCAGGCCGGCGCTCTGACCCATCAGAACCGCGAGGATCCGCTTGCGGCTGGTCGAGATGAACGCGTAGAGCAGCACGAGCGGCGCGGCCGTGATGAGTCCCAACATGGTCGTGACCAGTGCTTCCGAGATGCCTCCCGCCATCATCTTCGGGTCGCCGGCTCCAAACATTGTGATCGCTTGAAAGGTCTTGATCATTCCGGTCACGGTACCGAGCAGGCCCATGAGCGGCGCGACCACGGAGACCACGCGCACGATCCACATGTTGTGGTCCAGTTGGTCCGCCTCTTCGATCACCTGCTGGTCGAGCCGCAACTCGAGGGCCTCGGGGTCGAGCGTCGGGTTTTGCGCGTAGACCTGGAGCACGCGACCCAATGGGTTGTCCGGGTTCGCGTCGTTGCGGAGGCGTTGGGCCTTCACCTTGCGGTTCGTCTGGGACAGCGTCACCAATTTCGAGATTCCTACCACCCCCGCGAAGATGCCGATCACAATGATTGCGTAACCGACATAGCCGCCCTGTTGGACTCGCTCCGTCGGGCTCGGGGAATCGAGCAGAGCGTTGAGCAGCGAGCCGCGCGACGGATCGACCGCGAGGAGAGTGAAGCCTTCACCCGTGTTGTCCTGGTACGGACCTACGGTCTGGAGGTAGCGCGTCGGGGGCTGGCGGCTCAGTTCGCGGACCTTCTGGATATCCGGGTCCCAGACCAGGTACTTGTCATCCGAAATGACCGAGAACACACCCGCGCGGACTACCTCGCGCGGGTGCTCGTCGCCGTCCATCGTGAGCACGTTGGTCGTGTAGCTTACGATCTTCCCCTGCTCGGTCATCTCGCGCTGAAGCTCGAACCAGAGCTTCTCGAGATCGTCCGTCTTCGGGAGTTCCTTGCCTCGGCCGAGTCTCTCGAGCAGTTTCTCGCGGTCCGGGAGCTGCGAACTCGTCACTGATTCCCAGACGTGGGCCTGCATGTCGCCCGCGACCTGGCGGACCACGCCGAACAGCTCGCCCATGGTTCCGAGTCGTTGTTCGAGGTTGTCCTCGAGCTTCGCGAGATTCTCTTCGTTGATCGCGAACGTCGTCTCCAGTCGCTCGGCGCGAGCCTCTTCGGTCGCGACCCGGCCCTCGATCTCCCGGAGCAGTTCTTCCTGCAGATCCTTCGCCTGCACGAAGATTGTCTCGCGCTTCTGGGTGGCTTCACGCTCGAGGCGGAAGCCCGTCTTTACCATGTCCAGCAGTTCGTCGAGCGAACTCGCTTCGACCTTGATCCCGTTGGTCGGCTCCTGGGCCCCTGCCGCAGTAACAAAGAAGGTGAGTGTCAACAGTGCCACCAGGGCACCTCTTCCGATCAGCATCTGACATTGCAACCGCATCAGCTATCTCCCTTTTCCGGCGCCGGTAGCGGGAGCCCGATTAGATCTGGGGCGACTTGCTTGCGCGCGATGCGCAAGCCCTGTCGAATCGCTGTACGGAAGCTCCCCTCTAGCGGCTCCCAGCGCCGCATTTTCTGATTCCAAACCCCTGCTTTGGACTCGTCGAGCGTTTGATAGACAAGTGCGATGCGTCCGACGCGCAGGAAGTTGACGGTCACCTCCTTGTCACCGCTGGCGTGTGTCGAGCGGTAGGCTTCGATTGTGCGGCCGTATTCGTTCTCGATCTGATAGGCCTCCATGATGCGGCGATACTTCTCGGCTTCGGTTACGTCTGCGCGAATCATCAGCTTGCGGAGATCGAGGATCCGGTCTGAGCGCTCTTCCTCGAGGAACGGTATGTCGAGCGCTACGAAGACATCCAGCGCCTCGATCATTCTCAGCATCAGCGGCGTCACGTCCCGACTCACGAGTTCAATCCGATCAACCTGATCCACGAGCGACAAACGCTCGACTTCCTGCGCTTCGATCAGCGCATCCAGCTGACGGTTGTAAATGGTCAACGACTCGTGTTGTCGCACCGCAGACTGATACTGAGTGAGAAGCGCGTCAGTTTTGTCGCTGAGAACCTCGATGCGTACCTGCGATTCGGCCAGCTCGGTGTTCGCCGTGCCGCGGATCTCTACGGCGTTGTCAAACGCTTCGCGTTGGGACCCTACCGCTAATTCCAGCATTGCCTCGGCGTATGCCGAAAAGGGGAGCAATAGAACTCCCAAGGCCAACAGCCCCGCGAGAGGGCGCTTCGATCTCCTCATGAAATTCTCCCCGAACCTTTCAATTGTTGTCGCGACGGGCCAGTGTTACTTCTAGCCACATCGAGTTTCCCAGCAGCGCGAATGCACCTCGCGTGCGTTCGATATTCGATAGTTTCGGACTCTTCCCGCCCGATTTACCTTAGGGCGGACAGATGTACGAACTGAACCGGGGTGGGAGCGCGAGGCTCTCGCCAATCGCGCATGTGATCATGCCCGGTGCCTTGTGATCCCCCCGGACCAACAACGACGGATCGAGCACTGGTAGGATCGAGCACGGTACCGGTGCGGCCACAGTAGCCACCCCGCCGTTTATTGTCGATCCCGTTGTAGCCGGTCACCGTCAATCAATCGCTCCTTGCCTGCCTTTGGTGGACCGCAGTGTCTCGCTGTTCAGACTAATCAACAAGAGTTATTTTGCGAGATCGTAACTATTTGATTCAGTTCGTCGGAGACGGTGTCATATTTAGGATCCTCAACAAATTAACGGAAGAACGGAATTGTGTAGCAATTTTGTATCCGTTTTGATGCATATTTCCGCCGGCATCCTCGTGCATCTATCCCACGAGTCCGGATGCTCCGGACAGGCGATCCGGACGTGAGTGCCATCAATTATACGGGCTCTCAGGGCATCGCCCCCGGGGACAAAGCAGATGAACCTCAGCCCCCGATCTTTCGAGGCGTCGGTTGGCCGGATTCGCAATATTCATTCCCGCCCGATTACACCCGTGAGGACGATCCATGGATGCCGCTGACTACCCGTCCCAATCATTCTGACACCCAACCGTTTCCCGATCTGCTCGAGCCGCGTGCGGGCTTGGCTCGGATGACCAGGTGGATTGATGAAGCGCCTTTTTAGTGTCGTCGCAACGATACTGCTCGTTTCCCTGGCGGTCTGGCTCGCCCACGGAATCCTCTCGTTGTACGACTGGGGGGGGCGCATCGAGGTCATCATGATGATTTTCGGCGACCGGGTGTTTGTCACCCTCAACGTGGGTCGCCCACGCTTCCTGTCGCTCCTGTTGACTCCCGGCTTGTTCGTTGCAGCCGCGCTCTCGCTGCGCGCGTGGCGTCCCAGCGCGTAGA
Source organism: Myxococcales bacterium (assembly GCA_022563535.1). Taxonomy (NCBI): domain Bacteria; kingdom Pseudomonadati; phylum Myxococcota; class Myxococcia; order Myxococcales; species Myxococcales bacterium. Next base: position 35,740 of record JADFNE010000036.1, on the reverse strand, counting down.
GGCGGTTACAGCTTGCGCCCGACGATCGACAGATCGACCTGCTGGAACATGAGAACGGAGTCCTCTTCGCTCGGAGTTAGCCCGGTCTTCGGGCCGCCAGCCAGTTCGGCTCGCACGGCGCGGATGATCTCCTCACGGCGATTCTTCTCCGTGAGAGAAAAGTCCATCCACTCGACGAGTTCCTCCGGAAGAGCCCGAGTTCGTGTAGACACGACCTCCAACCCGAAGAGCCGAAAGTAGGTCTGGAATTCATCGGCCTCGAGACATCGCGTGTGGGACGGGTCACAGAGCCACTCGTGGTAATGGTACTCAGCGGCGGTCGATGAGTCGGGAACGACGATGTCGACAATGATGACGTGGCCCCCCGTCTTGCAGACCCGGACCATCTCCGAGATCACGGGCTTCGGATCCGCAAAGTGGTGAAACGCGTAGCGCGATGAGACGATGTCGAAGGTCTCGTCCTCGAAGGGGAGTTCCTGTACCACTCCCTGCTGAAATATTATATTGTCTATCCCAGCCTGTTCGATGAACTTCTTCCCCTGCTCCAGCATTGCGTCTGTCGCGTCGAGCCCGATCACCTTTTCGACGTGGGGCGCCAATGCCCGGGCGAACTCACCGGTTCCCGTCGCAATGTCGAGAACCTGCGCGTCGAGGGATACGGGGAGATCCTTGAGCATCCAGGCGAGTCCTTCTGCATCTGCGTACGTTTGTCCGTCGAGGGAGAAACCCTGGGACTGATCTGTGAATGCTTTCTGGTTTTTTTCCAAGGTGTCCATTGCGCTACCCGCCTCTTCATTTACTGGAGCGTCGTCCAGACGTTTCTGCCACAATAGCGAACCCAGACGAGATGGAGTTCGTACGAATCATGGAACACCAAATTGAGTACCACGACTCGACGGTCGCAATGTTGGAGTGGATCTGGGGCGAGGGTTTCATGGCTCCCGGCGGCGAGGGCAATGTTGCGAAGATGGTCGAGGGCCTCAATCTCGAGGGCCGGCGCGTGCTCGACCTGGGTTGTGGGATCGGCGGGCCGGCCTGCATCGTGGCGGGGAAGTACAGAGCCCATGTGGTGGCCACGGATCTCGAAGCTCCGTTGATCGAGCGGGCGCGCAGTCGTGCAGCAAAGCTGGGCATCAGCGATCGAACCGACTTTCAGGTCGTGAAAGCTGGAGCACTGACATTCGACGACAACTCCTTCGACCTCGTCATGAGTTCCGGCGGCGTGACCCAGATCGCCGACAAGATCGGCATCTTCCGAGAGATTCTTCGCGTGCTGAAACCCGGCGGAACCTTCAGCTGCTACGACTGGATGAAGAGCGAGGGAGAGTACAGCGAGGAGATGAAGTACTGGTTCGAGATGGAGGGTCTCACCTACGCGATGGAGACCGTTCGCGGCCAGGACGCGACCCTGCGCGAAGCGGGCTTCGCCGAAGTCAGTGTGTTGGACCGCTCCGATTGGTACCGGGTTCAAGTAAGGAAGGAGTACGAGCGGCTGCGGACCAGCGACTTCGCACACCTCGTGGAACTCATCGGCCAGCAAGAGGCGGATCACGCTTTGGAAAACTGGCGGGCAACGGTGGTGGTGTGTGAGAACGGGGAAATGCTCCAGGTCTACAGCCGAGCCCGCGCTTCTACCTGAGCAGGGATGACGGGAGTCGCCGCGAGAGCGGGATTTTCGCTCCGTTCTTCACCGGGACGCTTGCTGGCGACGGGTTCAATCCGGGTTGCTGAATAAGCCCGGCCCGAGATACGGTCTAGCCACTCAAGATTTCTGCGCGGAGAGGTGGCAGAGCGGTTGAATGCACCGGTCTTGAAAACCGGCAGGGATTCACGTCCCTCGAGGGTTCGAATCCCTCCCTCTCCGCCACTCGACAGTGAGCCCGAGCGCCCGACGGTGCTGCGCGAAGTACGGGCGGACAGCCAAATTCCCGATAAATTCGGCGGACTTCGACATCCCGGACGGGCTCGGTACGTTATCGTCTCGCGCGCGGAGAGGTGGCTGAGCGGCTGAAAGCGCGCCCCTGCTAAGGGTGTATAGGTGGAAGCCTATCGAGGGTTCGAATCCCTCCCTCTCCGCCAGAGCTCCAGAAGTAGAGACTGCAGTAATTATAAAAAGAGAAGTAGGTAGAGATAGAAACAGGAAGTAGCGGGATCAGTCGAGGCAATCAACAAACGGAGAGATGGCCGAGCGGCTTAAGGCGCACGCTTGGAAAGCGTGTGTACTGCAAGGTACCGTGGGTTCGAATCCCACTCTCTCCGCCACGATCCCGCCAGACATTCAATTCGGCGTCAAATCGGCGCAAACGTGGGCTAGACTGCGGCGCCGCTAAATTGGGATCCAGAAAAATTTACGCGCCCGTAGCTCAGATGGATAGAGCATCGGCTTGCGGAGCCGAGGGTCGCACGTTCGAGTCGTGCCGGGCGCGCCAGTAAGTTTCCGCTGTGCGATCAGAGCAGTTCGTTTAATCAAGACGTCAATTCAAGAATGGCCGTCGGATTCGATCCGATGGCCATTTCTCATTTTGATCATGCTGTTGTGAAGGTGTTGTAAAGGTGTTGTGACGCGATCGTGGATGACGCTCTCGGCGTTACGGATTGTCATCGCCCAGGATCAACTCGTCCACTCGATTGCCGTTCAGCGTCTGGTGTATGACGAGGGCTTCCGCGACGCGCTCTACGGTCTCCCAATGGGTCTCGAGCAGCCGCAGGGCTTCATTCCAGTACTCTTCGTAAAAGTGATCACTCGGACGTTCCAAGCCGATGCTGCTGGCGAGCTTGGACAACCCTTCGCGGGCCGCGTGGTCGGCGTCGCGGTAATCGAACTCTTCAGATTCTCCGACTGCCCGCAGGCATTCGTAGACCGCGGCCAAGCCCGAATAGGCGAGTACGCCGTGCCCGTCTACGATTCCTTCGACCGCGATGGGTCTGCGATCTTCTCCGCGCCGATGGGTGGGGGGTCTACACGAAAGAGGGACGGGTAGCCGCGAGTAGGTTTCGAAACCCGAGGTGTCGTCCGGATTTTTCGAAATCGCGATGTTTTTGATCACTCTCGCGCCGAACAACGTGATGCATACGACGGCCTGTCCCGCCTGGTAGTGCGCGCGCCTCTGCTCGGCATTGATCTGGCTCATCTAGGTCTACTCTGCTCCTTCGGCAATGCGCCATGCTACTTCGCATAATCTGGGTCCTTGGCAAGCTGCGACACCACAGCCCCTGCTTTGGACCAATTCCACATCGAACTCGTGTACTGATGTGCAACATCGCGTTTATGTTCCCGAATTAATGCTCTTCAGAAATCAGAACGGCATGTTGAACGTAAACCGAGAACGGCTGCGGGCATGATAGCAACGAGACAAAAAAGGTCCCGTAGTGATTCACTTTATCATTTCGGCAGCGCCGCGAGATAGTGATTGACCTTCGAAGCGAGCCGAGCGTATTCTGAGGATGCGGGTCTGCTGTCCGACCCGTTGCTGGATTTGGCGCTTTTGATCGTTGGCCCAGGTGGCCGTAGTCATTGAGACAACCGAGTTTTGGTCTGACACGTTATCGTGTAGATCTCGGGACGGGTTGGAGCAATGGCATATCCTGGGAAGGGAGTTCGGTCGATCGTCTTCGATTGCCGGACTTTGGGCCACTCGGGCTGGCGAGCACTGCGTCAGCGGCAAGGGTTCTACCCCCAGCCTCTCCCCGAGGCTGCGACCAGAACTCGCGCGCATCCAGACAAAGGACAGTTGAGGCGCCCGGGCGCTGAGGTGATGTTGCCCGGGCGCCCCTCCTTTTTTCGGAATTGAGCAGGGCTCAATTCCTGCGCTCAGGGCTGTGGTCTCCGTGCGCCGCTGGGCTGCTGTGCGGTAATTCCTGCGCTCAGGGCTGTGGTCTCCGTGCGCCGCTGGGCTGCTGTGCGGAACAATTCCTGCGCTCAGGCTGCTGGGCGCAATTCCTTTGATTGAGGCTGTTGGGGTGTGGTCTCCGTGCGCCGCTGGGGTGGTGTGCGGTGAGATCCCCCTTGCGCGCGGGGGTTTTGGGTGCAGGTTGGGGGCTGCAGGTGTCGGGTGGGGGCTGCGGGGGAGCGGGGGGAGTGGGGTGGTAAGGGGTTGATTTTGCGAGGGTTTGGGTTTCGGCATGGGGATTGCTTTTGGTAGGGGCATGATGACCGGCTGGAATCAGATGCACCGTTTGGATGTCGGTGGCGTTTCGCAAATGTGGAGGGCGGATGCGGCGTTGTCGATGGAGGGTCGGGGGATGAAGCAGCGAAGGCATCGGCGCTGGGGAGGCGGTGAAGAGTCACACCGAGATCGCGACTTCAGACCTTCGCGTCGGCCCGGTTGGAAGGGGATGCTCAAGCGAAAGAAGCGCAATCTGACGCCTGAGGAGCGCCGCTATCGGGCGGCGCGCCGCCGGGCAAATCGGAAGATCGGTTGGCTCATCCACCTCGTTGCCTACGGCTCGGTCCTCACGCTGATTCTCGTGAGTTCCCGCAGCGTGCGTGCGACCGTGATCGTCGCCCTGGCCTGGGGGATCGGCCTGTCGATTCACTACGTGGCGGCCATTCTGGCGCCCATGCTTCGCGGCCGCTGGATTGCCGAAGAAATGGATCGTCACGCCGAACGGGGAGCCGACCGTCTGCACGCAGCAGAGAACGCCAACGCCCGCTCCCTCGAAGATCTATCGGCATCCATCGCTCACGAGATCCGCAACCCGGTGACCGCCGCCAAGAGTCTCGTTCAGCAGATGGGAGAGGATCCTGGCTCGAGTGAGAATGTTCAATTTGCCCGGATCGCTCTGGAAGAACTCGACCGGGTCGAACGCTCGATCTCGCATCTGCTCAAATACGCTCGCGACGAAGAGTTTCGTTTCGAGCGGATGTCGCTTCCTGAAATCATCCAATCTGTGGTCGCGTCGGTACAAGATCGGATCGATGCGATCGGTATTGGCGTCGACGTGGAGGTGTCAGCGCCTTGCACGATGCGCGGAGATATCGAAAAACTTCGCCGGGTGCTGGTGAACCTGGTCGGCAACGCGATCGATGCGCTCGAAGATGCGGCGACTCCGACACCGTGTATTGTCATCATGGCTGGAGAGAACCTAGCAGCCACCGAAGTCTGGTTCCGGATCCGGGACAATGGCCCGGGGATGAGTGACGAGGTGCGAAAGAGAATCTTCGACCCGTTCTACAGCACCAAGGCGGACGGGACCGGCCTGGGTCTCGCACTCTCGAAGAAGGTGGTGGAATCCCATGGCGGCAGCATGCAGGTCCATGCGGCCCCGGACTCGGGAACGGAGTTTCTTCTGACCTTCCCAAAGACGCACGAAGCCCGGGAGCCACAAGTATGAACGACTGCATGAATCATTCCGTGAACGATTTCATGAAGAACGCACCGCGACATGACCTTGCAATTCTCGATACTCTTGAGGCCGCAGGGTGCAGCTCCCTGCAGGAGGACGCGCAGATGTCGAGTCACTCGAAATCGAGGTGGAGCGATCTTCGCAAAAAAACGCGTTCACAAAAACGCCACCGCAAGCATCGTCACGGGCGAAACTACGAAGACGAATATGAATTCGAAAACGACGACTCGCGATATGCACTCGACGACGACGCCCCAAAGCTTCTGAGCCGCGAGGAACACCTGTACCGCGACGCGCGAATGTTTGCGGAGGATCGCGCCGAGTTGTTTCTCCGCGCGGGCAAGCGGGCCGTGATCGTTTTGCTCCTGCTGGTAGTGATCCCCCCGCTCGGCTTCGTGGCTGCAATCTTCTGGGCCGCAAAGTATGGCCGCCGGCTGTTCGCGATGACCATTGAGCCGCGTCTGCGTGAGCGACTCGTCGAAGATCAGGTAAGTAGACACATCCACGCCAACCTCAGCCAGGAACGCCGGAAACTGGCAGACGAACATTCGCATTCCCTCGAAGTCCTCTCGGCTTCCATCGCCCACGAGATTCGCAATCCAATAACGGCAGCCAAGAGTCTTCTGCAACAAATGCGAGAAGATCCCGAGGCCGTAGACAATGAAGAGTACGCCCAGGTGGCGTTGGCCGAACTCGAGCGGGTGGAGCGCTCGATCTCGCACCTGCTGCGCTTTGGCCGAGATGAAGAGGTCCGCAAGAACCGGATCCTCATGCGTGACGTTCTCGATTCGGCACTCGAAACGTTCCGCGAGCGCGGTGAACGAGAGCAAGTAGAAATCAGGCGTGTGTTCGACTGCGAGGGTGCCATGCGGGGTGACGCCGAAAAGTTGCGCCGGGTGATGATCAACCTGGTGGGCAACGCCTTTGATGCGCTAGCAGATGCCCAAGTCGATGAACCCGTGATCGAAGTCTCGATGGGGGAGAACCTCGCTGGCAGTGAAGTGTGGGTCAAGATCCGCGACAACGGGTTCGGGATCGATGCCGAGACCCGGGACCAGATCTTCGCACCGTTCTACACCTCCAAGAGCGGGGGTACGGGGCTGGGTCTCGCGATCACCAAGAAGCTCGTCGACGCACACCAGGGCAGTATCGAGGTCGCTGGCCAACCGGGTGAGGGCGCCGAGTTCGTGCTGGTCTTTCCCAAACAGATGGACGGCGGCAACGGCGATCCGTTGGGAGGGCGCGCGTGAAACCCCGAATCCTGGTCGTCGAAGACGAACACGCCATTCGCGTCGCCCTCAATGGGTTGCTGAACCGCGAGGGCTATGAGGTCGAGTTGGCAGAAAATGGCGAAGTTGCCATGGCGGCCCTCGAAGCCAAACCATTCGATCTGGTTCTGACCGATCTGGCGCTGGGGCGCGGAGCCAGTGGGATGGATGTTCTCGAATTTGCCAAGGGTCTGCGCGCTGAAACTGCCGTGGTCATGATCACGGCGCACGGTTCCGAAAAGATCGCTGTCGATGCAATGAAGGCCGGGGCCGAGGACTATATCCCCAAACCGTTCGACAACGACGAAATCCGCGTGGTGGTGCGCCGGGCCCTCGATCGCTATCGCCTCGAGCGCGAACACCGACTGCTGCTCGAACGCGTTCAACGCGAATTCGGTTTCGAAAACCTCATCGGCACCAGTTCCGGCATGCGGCGTGTCTATGAGACGATCCAGAAGGTGGCCGAGACGGATCTCACTGTCTTGATTCGAGGCGAAAGCGGAACGGGCAAGGAACTCGTCGCCCAGGCGATCCACAACACGAGCGGGCGGCGCAATCGCCCCTTTGTGGCGGTCAACTGTGCCGCGATCAATCGGGAACTCATCGAGAGTGAACTCTTCGGTCACGAAAAAGGTGCATTCACTGGTGCGGACAAGCAACGCGAGGGGCGCTTCGAGTTGGCCGACGGTGGCACCATTTTTCTCGACGAGATTGGGGACATGGCAGCGGAGACCCAAGCCAAAGTGTTGCGCGTTCTCCAGGAACGAAGCTTCGAACGTGTCGGGGGTAGCCAGAACGTCGAGGTCGACGTTCGGGTGGTCGCAGCGACCCATCGCAATCTCGAAGAAGAAGTAAAAGAAGGTCGCTTCCGAGAAGATCTCTACTACCGGCTCAAAGTGGTGCAGGTCGAACTTCCGCCGCTGCGAGAGCGCAGCGAAGATCTCCCCTCTCTATGCGATCGCTTTCTGCGCCAGGTCGCCGAGCGTCTGGATCGCGACAAGAAGACCCTTTCTCCTCTGGCGATGTCTCGGCTGCTCGAACACTCCTGGCCCGGCAATGTCCGCGAACTGCGCAATGTTCTGGAACAGGCCTCGGTGCTCTCGAGTGGTGAAGAAATTGATGAGGCCGACCTGCAGCTCGGAGCGAGTCCCGTTCGCAGAGACGCGAGCGCAGGGATGAGCAGCTTGAAAGACGACGCCACCTTTGCGGAAGCCAAGAAGCAAATGATCGACGATTTCGAGCGCGAGTTTCTGGCGAGTGCCCTCAGCAAGAACGACGGCAACGTGTCCCAGACCGCCCGAGATATCGGGATGGTGCGGCAGAGCCTCCAACAGAAAATCCGAGATCTCGATCTGCGCTCGGAACAGCAAGCCGCAAAACGAACTCCCGCGCCCGAGAGTCGATCAACGAAAGGAGACAACCAATGAGTGGAACGAAACCCTCGAGCATGTTCAGTCGACTGCGAAGTCTGATCCAGGGCTGGTTTGCGGTATGGGTTCGCGACCGCGAATTCGAGAGCCCCGAAGCAATCTACGAACAGGCCATTCGCGGGCGCCTGAAGCAGTACCGCGAACTCAAGGATGCCGTTGCGGGCATCCTCTACATGCGAAGCAAGCTCAACTCCGAGATCAGCGAGCGCCGGGCCGAAATTGCGCGGTTGCACGACGAAACCCGCCGCTCGCTCACCCGCGGTGACGAGGACGCGTGTCTGACCCTGATCGCGCGCAAACAGGTCCTGTTCGAAGACCTCGAGCGCGCTGAAAAGGAACTCGGCGTCGTGCGCACCCAGGCTGACGAATCCAAAGCCAATCTGGTTCGTTTCCGCGAAGAGATTCGCTCGCTGGTGAGAGAGAAGGGCCGCATGCTCGCGACCCTCGCCAACGCGAAGGCCCGCCGCCGGCTGCAGTCCGCCATGGAGGGACTCTCGGTCGAGGCCGAAATGGAAGCTCTCGAAGGCGTGCGAGAACAGATCGAGCGAATGGACGCCGAGAGCGAGCTGGATTACGAAATGGGTGGCAGTGACCTGCGCGACCAGCTGCGCGGCTTTCGCGACCAGGCCCGGCGCGATGCGGCCCGCAGCGAACTCGACCAGCTCAAGAGCGAGATGGCATCGCGGATCCTGCCGGTCCGGAAAGAGGCCATTCTGGTATCCCACTAGCGGCGGTGGTTGTTCTGCTGGGCACCCGGTGGTGACGGTCACCGGGCGCCCTCGCCCTGCCTCTCGGACCTGCTCGAGACGGGCGGTTGACCAGATCCCGGCCAGTCGCTATCCATTGCCCTCGCTATTGGGCTCTCCAGCAATTCTGTTTTGATATCGGGGAGTTCCAATCGGGGAGTTCAAGGGCCGCGGTCGCGGCCGTTCGACCGATACCGTCCCCGCCCAGGTCACTCAGCCCTGGTCGTTTAGGACCGCAAGGGAATTCCATCATGGGTCAGTGCGCGCTTACCGGAAAGAAAGTTCAGTTCGGGAACAATGTCTCCCACTCCAAGCGCAGGACTCGGCGCACCTTCCATCCCAACATTCAGAAGGTCAAGTTCACTTCGGAGCTGCTCGGCTGCGATATCTCGCTGAACGTATCGGTGCGGGCTCTGCGCACGGTGCAGAAGAAGGGTGGACTCGATTCGTATTTGATCAAGACGGCGGAAAAAGATCTCGCCGACGAGGGTCAGCGACTGAAGCGTCGCGTGATGAAGCGGCTGCGGAACTAGCGCGGGATCGACGAGCTAACGCTCAAACCTGACGCAGGAATGCTCCTGCGCCCCCAATCAGCTCTTCTTCTTGCCGCCGTACCGCCTGCGGAAGCGATCGATCTTTCCGTCCGCGTCCAGCTCGCGCATGGTGCCAGTCCAGAAGGGATGGCTAACCGAAGAAATTTCGAGCTTGACCACGGGAATCTGTTCGCCGTCGACTTCTCGCGTTTCTTTGGAGGTCATGGTGGAGCGGCTCGTCCACTCGTTACCCGTGGCAGAGTCCACAAAGATGACGGTGTGATAGTCGGGATGAATTTCGGACTTCATTGTTCTCTTCCTGGCCGAGGGGGTCGGCAAAAGTGATGGGTGCTACCGCCGCCGATCTATTCCGGCGGTCTACCAGCTGGACTTGCGAACGCCGGGGAGTTGGCCGCGCAGGGCAAGTTCGCGGAGCGCGATGCGAGAAATGCCGAACTTTCGGTAGAAGGACTTCGAGCGCCCCGTAACCTCACAGCGACGATTGAGCCTGGTCGGGCAAGAATTGCGCGGGAGCTTTGCAAATTGATCCTGAACCTCGAGCTTCTCTTCGACGGAAACGTTGGGGTCCTTCAATTTGGCGCGAAGCTCAGCGCGTCTCGCGGCATACTTCTTGATCAACTTCTTGCGCTTGTTGTCCCGGAAAATCTGAGATGTCTTGGCCATCTGGCACTCCGCTGTTCCGAATCAGGTTTCTGTCTCAGACCTCTGATGCGGGATTATCTAATATCCAATAGAGGACATCCGAAGCTGTTCGGAGTCTCTTGTCAGTTCCGGGAGTCTCGGCTGGCGAGCCCTCGGAGAAGCCGCGGGACCATAGGCGTCCACTCGAACCCCCGCAAGAGATTGACAAAATCCAGCTGCAGACTCCTCAATGGACTGCGAGGGGGCGGCTTTCAAACGCGATCGTCTGCATGCACGACTACCTGGTCTCGCCCCGATTCCTTGGCCTCGTAAAGGGCCTGGTCTGCGCGTTCGAGCCAAGCAGCCGCTGATTCTTGCATGTGGAGGACCGATACCCCGAGGGAAGCCGAGATGCGCAGATTCTCCTCGCCAATATCGAACACGAGGTCTCGCAGGCGCAGGAGGCAGCGCTCGCTGAGCGTCGAGGTGATCTCCTGCCCGGCCCTCCTGCAGGACCACCACGAACTCCTCGCCCCCGTAGCGGGCGACAAAATCTTCCGTTCTCGAGAAGCAATTTGCCAGGCAGTTCGCCACCTCGCGCAGGACCGTGTCTCCAGCCGGATGGCCGTGGGTGTCGTTTACCCATTTGAAGTGATCGATGTCGATCATGAAAAGCGTCGACTCGCGCCCGAACAGATTGCGCAGGTCGACGATTCGCTCGAGATGCTCGTCCAACGAGGCCCGATTGTAGAGCCCCGTCAAACCGTCGCAGGCCGCCTGTTCGCGCACGACGGTGAGTTCGCTTCGCAGCGTCTCGAGTCTGGTGCCGAGGTTCTCGACCAGGGCCTGCTGGTGCGCTCCACGGTCCTGCATGCACTGGCGCAGCATGCTGACCGTTTCGAGGGCTTCCCGCTTCAGCTGTTCCGTCGAGTTTCCCCGGGCGGCGCTCTCCAGTCGCCGCAGCCTGTGGGCAACCTGTTCGTCGGTCTGCTGTTCGAAGACCAGGGCTTGACGCATGCCCGCGATGAAAGTCCAGATCGCCTCGAGCATGTTGCTCAATCTTCGACCGATGAAGCTGTGTTCTTCCTGCCGGGTATCGGCCATGAAGCGCCGCAGACCCTGCAGGTCTCTGGGAGCGTCGGCCCCGGGTTCCCAATCGTCGGCTTCGGCCGGATAGTCTGGAGGCTCTACCCCGACCAGAAGATGGCGCGCCCAGGCCTCGCAGCGTTCCTGCACCTGTACGGCGCTCTTGGTTTCGAGGTCGAAGGCCCCTTTGCCGAAGCTGCGCAGAAACTCCGCCAAGGCGTCGAGACTCGCCTCCGCCGAGACTGGCGAAGAGCCATCTGAACTCATGCGCAGCTGGGGTCGGGTCGCGGGTTTGGGTGTTTCACGCTTCCAGAACATGCGAATCCATCGGATGGTCGCGCCGGCTCGGAGAGGGGTGAATGCAGGGGAAGCGTCTAGCGATTTATCCCATTGGGAGGCAGTCATCGGGGCGTGTTCTATATTGAGCAACCTTTCGCTCAGGGCGGTGGTGTCCATTGCGCAAAGGGCTCGAACACGGGATTCACGACGAGAAGCAGATGGCCAACCACCTCGATGATCGCGATAGTGAAAACAGCCGGCCCAGGCGAGTGCGCTCGATCGATCCAGCCAAGCTCAGCAAGCACTTCGAATCCGAAGACGTTGAAAAGCGCTGGATCGCAGAATGGGAAGAACGCGGGGTCTATCACTGGGACCCAGATCGTCCGCGCAACGAAACTTTCGTCATCGATACCCCGCCCCCGACTGCGTCCGGTTCTCTGCACGTGGGTCACGTTTTTTCCTATACCCACACCGATGTGATTGCGCGCTACAAGCGCATGACGGGCATGAACGTCTTTTACCCGATGGGATGGGACGACAATGGTCTGCCCACCGAGCGGCGCGTACAGAACTATTACCATGTTCGCTGCGATCCAAAGTCGCCCTATGAAGAGGGTCTGAAACTCGAAGAGGCGAACGCCAAGCAGCGGAAGAAACCCGCGCGCCTGATCTCGCGCCGCAACTTCATCGAAACCTGTTACGGCCTGATCAACGAAGACGAAGAGTACTACCGCGCGCTGTGGCGCCGCCTCGCGCTGTCGGTGGATTGGAGGCAGGAATACCAGACGATCGACGACCACTGTCGCGAGATTGCGCAGTTCTCATTCCTCGATCTCTACGCGAAGAACGAAGTCTATACCGACAAAGCCCCCACGATGTGGGATGTCGACTTCCAGTGCGCGGTTGCCCAGGCAGAGGTGGTGGATCGGGATCTCGCAGGTGCCTACCACCAGCTGGAATTTGGCGTCGAGGGAAGCGAAGCGAGCTTTACGATCGCGACGACCCGCCCCGAACTGCTTCCCGCATGCGTCGGAGTTACGGCCCACCCCGACGACGATCGCTACAAAGATCTCTTTGGCAAGCGTGCGGTCACGCCTCTGTTCCGCGCTCCGGTGCCAATCTTTGCGAGTGAATTGGCCGATCCTGAAAAGGGAACCGGCATTTTGATGGTGTGCACCTTCGGCGATGCGACGGATGTCGTGTGGTGGCGGGAAAAGAGCCTGTCCCTGCGCCAGATCGTTTCGATGAGCGGGCGACTCGAACCCGTGACCTTCGGCACCCCCGAATTTGAGAGCCTCGATCCCGAAGCGGCCAATCAGTACTACGGCGAAATTGCGGGCAAGAACGTCAAGCAAGCCCAGAAAAGAATCGTCGAGTTGTTGCGCGATCCAGCGGGTAGCGCGACGGGCAACGGTGCGCCGCTCACCAGCGAGCCCGAAGCGATTCAACATCCTGTGAAGTTCTATGAGAAGGGCGATCGTCCGCTCGAATACCTTTCGACCCGGCAGTGGTTTGCGCGTCTGGTCGACAAGAAAGAGGCGATGCTCAGAAATGGCGCTGCGATCAAATGGCACCCGCCCCACATGGAAAACCGCTATCGCGATTGGACCGAAAATCTCAATCAGGACTGGTGCCTGAGCCGCCAGCGCTATTTCGGGGTGTCGATTCCCGTCTGGTATCCCCTGGACGAGAACGGCGAGCCGAACTACGAAGAACCGATCGTGGCCGAGCGCGCGAGCCTGCCAGTCGATCCGATGATCGACACCGCTCCTGGATACGAAGAATCCCAGCGCGACCAACCCGGGGGCTTTGTCGGTGAAGCCGATATCTTCGACACCTGGTTCACTAGCTCACTCACTCCCCAGATCAGCTCCCACTGGGGCCTCGACGAAGAGCGTCACGCCAAGCTGTTTCCGGCGGACGTTCGCCCCCAGGCCCACGAAATCATTCGCACCTGGGCCTTCTATACAATTGCCAAGGGAATGCTCCACGAAGACGTCCTGCCCTGGGAACACGTGATGATCTCGGGTTGGATCCTCGATCCCGACCGCAAGAAGATGAGCAAGAGTGTCGGGAACATCATGACCCCGATTCCGTTGCTCGAAAAATACACCACCGACGCGGGCCGTTATTGGGCGGCGAGTGCTCGGCTCGGTGTCGATACCGCCTTCGACGAGAAGGTCTGGAAGATCGGCAAGCGACTGGTCACCAAGCTCTACAACGCGGGCAAGTTTGTCCTGTCGCAGACCGGTGAAGTCCATCCCATCTCGTGCGAACTCGATCGGGCCTTCGTGGTCGAACTCGCGCAGTTGGTCGAGCGGGTGACGGGTCAGTACGAAGATTGGAATTTTGCTCATGGCCTGCAGGAGACCGAGAGTTTCTTCTGGACTCATTTCACAGATACCTATCTTGAACTCGCCAAACCGCGGGCGCGTTGGTTCGAAGACGGAGTGCAGGGCGATCGAGTCGCCGAGAGCGGTTCGGCGGTTGCCGCACTTCGCCTGGGTTTCAACGTGTTGCTGCGCCTGCTCGCTCCGGTGATGCCGTACATCACGGAAGAGATTTGGTCGTGGACCTTTGCCGAAGAGACGGGTGAGGCCTCGATCCATCGGGCAGCGTGGCCCGCAGCGACGGACTTCGAGTCCGTGGCGAGCCCTCGCGATCCCCAGAGCTTTGCGCTCGCCGTGGCGGCGCTCGCCGCAATCAACAAGTGCAAGGCCGACAACGAAGTCTCACTGGGCCGCGAAGTCGAAAACCTCACCCTGGTCGGAAACGCCGTGACGCTCGAACGACTCGCTGCAGTAGAAGCCGACGTATTGGCGGCCGTTCGCTGTAATGGTCATCAGAGCAAAGTTGACGCCGCCTTAGAAGACGGCGTCGTAGAGGTGGAGAGCATCGGGTTCGCACCCAAGCCGGAAAAGAAAAAGTAACCTACGAACGCTTCAGCAACGCTCTTAGCGGAGTTCGGCCAGCAAACTCAACAGGACGTCGATCTCGTTCTCGAGGGTTGCAAAGGCGAATTTGGATTCGCTGTCGTGACGCCGGCGCGCAGCGCTCTCGAGGTCTCTTGCCGCATCCGACGCGTCCTGGGCGAGCAGGCTGTCAAACAACATTCCCATGTATCGGGCCGAGAACTCGAGACCGTCGAGTCGCCCCGCGCTGAGATTCGTGCGCATGGTCCGGATATGGTGCGGAACCTCGCCGACGACCGAGTTTGCCAACGAGGCGAGTCGGGAACGGTCGCCGTCCAAATCCCGCAGCATCTGGTGCATGTCGAACGTGGTGACCGTGTGCACGACGTCTCCGTGTTGACGGGGAACCGGGGTAGAAGCCCGGGAAACCATTGAGTCGAGCCAATAAAAGCCCCGACTCCGGTCTGGGTTCTTCAATTTAGACTGTCGAAATGCCTTTTGCAGCAGGGTTGAAGAACTCAACTCCGGCTGCACCCTCGCGGGTGTGCAACTGAAGCTGCAACGGTCACAGTTTCACTGGGGCTTTGTGGGTGATGAAAATTTCGTTCGAGCCAGCTCTGGACTCATCTCGAGTACGCAATACATCTCGACTGCGCAGACCGGCGGGAAGCTATTCCTGCTGGGCTCGCAGCATCTCGCTGTCCTCTGCGTCTTCGAGTTCCCAGCCGGCCGGAGGTCGCACCGAAGCGTGATAGAGCGATGCAACCGAGAGGTTCCACCAGACGAGTGCCGGCACCAGACCCAGGATGGAAAATCCACCAACCAGCGTTGCGAGCGTTCCCACGGCGCAGATTCCGGCCAACTGCCAGAAACAGCTGCGACTCAGCCGGATGCTCTCGACAATTGCCCGCGCACCGGTGAGTTCATCTTCGAGCAAAAGGAAGGGCACGAACTTCGTGGCGCAATAAAAGGCGAACCCGGGTACCACCAGCAGCGCGAACATACCGGGGAGAATCATCAGCATTAACGCGTTGGCGAGGAACAATTGCGAATATCGGCCGAAGATCGCCATCATGTGTTCGATGTTGATGCGACCGCTGCGAACAGCCCGCAAACAGACAAATGACATACCCATTTCGAGCGGAGCGGCGATGGTTAGAAGCAGGGCGAGTGAGTAGAACTGGCCGTATTCGACAATAAAGAACAGAGACCGACAGACTGCGCCTACGATGACTACAACGAATCCTAGGACCAGCAGCGGGACGGCGTCGTCGATGAAGACTTGAAAGCCGTTGACCAGGGAGGCCCGGACCGTGGGCTCCGGGATAAATCCCCAAGGTTTCGCTGTGCGCACGTTTTTGTCTCTCTTCAGAATCCGACGGTGAGCGGGGTCGAGATGAAACTAGAGGCGATTCCCCTCTTCCGGTGCTAGTGGAATTGAGGGAAGTTACCCGGAGACTTGGAGAAGCGAAATGAAGCCTCGATTTTTAGTTCTGCTCCCGGGAGTTCTGACCCTCGCATTTGGATACTGGCTCGCCGAAGAGTCACGTGATGACAGGGAGATCTGGGTGTCGATGGGCGCGTGGATCCTGGGGTTCTGGTTCGCGGGCAGCATCTTGGGACTTTCCGGGTCCGATCGCGATTCCGATGCTTCCGGTGAGGATGAGGACGAAGAGTGATCGAAGGACGACTTGTGCGACGATTCCCCAGGTAGAGTGCAGGATTGCGCGTTCCGAGTTTCATCATGGAGAGATCGAATGGCTGTGATCGGTAACAAGGTCGATAGAGGTTCGGCGACGTTTGCAGAGAACGCGGCGTGGATGGAGGGACTTGTCGCCGGATTGCGAAGCGAAGTTGATCGCACTCTCGAAGGCGGAGGCGAGGCCGCGGTGGCACGCCACCTCTCTCGCGGAAAACTGCTCCCCCGCGAGCGCATCCGACAACTCCTCGATCCGGGCTCTCCGTTTTTGGAGCTCTCCCAACTGGCGGCTCACGACCTGTACGGCGGGAATATTGCTTCGGCGGGAATCATCACGGGTGTGGGGCGGGTTGCGGACCGCGAGTGCGTCGTGGTTTGTAACGACGCAACAGTAAAAGGAGGCACCTACTACCCCATCACGGTCAAGAAACATCTTCGCGCGCAGGAGATCGCGCAACAAAATCACCTTCCGTGTATTTATCTCGTCGATTCCGGCGGGGCGAACTTGCCGAATCAGGCCGAGGTATTCCCCGACCGAGATCACTTTGGTCGCATCTTCTACAACCAGGCCCAGATGTCTTCCCGCGGAATCGCGCAGATTGCGGTGGTGATGGGATCGTGTACCGCGGGTGGAGCCTACGTGCCCGCGATGGCCGATGAGACCATCATCGTAAAAGAGGAGGGGACGATCTTCTTGGCGGGGCCGCCGCTTGTCAAGGCGGCGACCGGCGAGGTGGTCTCGGCCGAAGAACTCGGCGGCGCAGATGTTCACACCATGACTTCTGGGGTCGCCGACTATCTCGCGCAAGACGATCGCCACGCGTTATCGCTGGCCCGAGAGGTGGTCGCCCATCTCAATCGCAACAAGCCAAACACCGGAACGGGTCGCGAACCGAGAGACCCACTACTCGACTCCGAAGAACTCGCGGGCATCATTCCGTCGGACACACGAGTCCCGTATGACGTTCGCGAAGTAATCGCGAGGATCGTAGACGCCAGCGAGTTCGACGAGTTCAAGGCCCGCTACGGCTCGACCTTGGTCACCGGCTTTGCACATCTTCACGGCATGCCAATCGGAATCGTCGCGAACAACGGCGTGCTTTTCTCGGAGTCGGCACTCAAGGGGGCGCACTTCATCGAGCTGTGTTGTCAGCGCAATATCCCCCTGGTTTTTTTGCAGAACATTACCGGGTTCATGGTGGGCCAGAAGTACGAGGCCGGGGGCATCGCAAAGGACGGCGCAAAGATGGTGATGGCGGTCGCGTGCGCCAACGTTCCCAAATTCACCGTCGTGATCGGGGGTTCGTTCGGCGCGGGCAACTACGCCATGTGCGGTCGCTCGTATTCTCCCCGCTTCTTGTGGACCTGGCCCAACGCACGCATCTCGGTGATGGGGGGAGAGCAGGCCGCCAACGTACTCGCGACGATCAAACGCGATGGCCTTGAAAAGAGGGGCGAAGCCTGGAGTGACGAAGAACAGGAAGCCTTCATGGCGCCGATTCGCGAACAGTACGAAGTCGAAGGACACCCGTACTACGCGACCGCACGGATCTGGGACGACGGCATCATTGCTCCGAATGAAACCCGCCGGGTTCTCGCCCTGGGACTTTCGAGCGCGATGAACGCACCTGAAGTGAAGACTCGATTTGGAATTTTTCGCATGTAGCTGCTGCGCCCAGCGCGCTGTCGCGATCGGGGATTGATTCAAGGTGTCGATCGAGAAAGTACTCGTTGCAAACCGCGGGGAGATTGCATGTCGCATCTTCCGGACCCTCCACCAGATGGGCATCGTCGGTGTGGCCGTCTATTCCGATGCGGACTCCCAGGCGCGTCACGTGCAACTGGCGGACGAGGCTCTGCACATCGGTCCTGCGCCGGCCAGTGAGAGCTACCTGAACATCCCGGCGATGCTGGAAGCCGCCGCTCGTTCCGGCGCCGATGCCATTCATCCGGGTTACGGCTTCCTGTCCGAGAATGCGGATTTTGCTGAGGCCTGCCGGGATGCGGGTTTCATCTTCATCGGGCCAGCGCCTGCCACGATTCGTTCCATGGCGGAGAAGGACGGCGCCAAGGCGTTGATGGAAGCCGCGGGGATTCGCGTGATTCCCGGCCACGCGGGAAAGGACCAGGACCCCGGAGCGTTGCGCGAGGCCGGGGATCAACTCGGTTATCCACTGCTCATCAAGGCCATCGCCGGAGGCGGCGGGCGAGGCATGCGCGCCGTGCATTCATCCGATGAATTCCCCGCGGCTCTCGAAGCGGCGAAGCGCGAGGCCCGCGGCGCATTTGGCGACGACCGCATGTTGCTCGAACGGCTGCTGTCTCCCACGCGGCACATCGAGGTTCAGTTGTTCGGCGATGCCCACGGCAACCTGGTGCATTTGTTCGAGCGGGATTGTTCGATCCAGCGGCGGCATCAAAAAATTGTCGAAGAGGCGCCAGCGCCGGGGTTGAGTGATGGGCTGCGAAGTCAACTGGGCGCTGCGGCGGTGAAGGCGGGGCGTGCAATCGGTTACCAGGGCGCGGGCACGGTGGAGTTCCTGCTCGCAACCGGAACAGACCAGGCCTGGTCCCCGGGGTCCGGCGAGCCGCCGCCCTTCTACTTCATGGAGATGAATACGCGGTTGCAGGTCGAGCACCCGGTCACGGAGATGGTCACGGGAATCGATCTCGTCGAATGGCAGATTCGCGTGGCCGATGGCCAGCCCCTGCCCCTGGGTCAGGAAGAGATTGCGCTGCGGGGCCATAGCGTCGAGGTCCGCATTTGTGCTGAGGATCCAGCCGCGGATTTTCTGCCGACCGCGGGCCCGATTGACTACCTCGCGGAACCCGAGCCGCGCGAATCTCTGCGCATTGAAACCGGTATCGGCCAGGGCGACGAGATCTCGGTCCACTACGACTCGATGCTGGCCAAGCTCGTGGTGTGGGGGGATGATCGCTCGGTCGCGATCAGCAGATTGCGCGAAGCTCTGTCGCAATATCACCTGGCGGGGGTCGCAACCAACCTCTCGTTGCTGTCACGGATTGCCCACCACCCGGGCTTCGAGACCGGGTCCTTCGACAACACATTCATCGAAGCCAACCAATCTGCGTTGCTCGATGCAGGGGCGATTTCGGACACAGATGTCCTGGTGTTGGCGAGCCTCGATTCGGTGCTCTCCCGGGCTCGCCGCAGCGATGCGTCGGCGGCTCGAAGAAAGGACCCCCATTCTCCCTGGAACGCCACCGATAGCTGGCGACTCAACAACGAAATCCACGACGTCCTCCACTTCGTCGCAAATGGAGAGGAAAGGACAAGTGAGGTTCGAGGCGAAGGCTGCCCGACCGACCCAGGCGAATACTCGGTGCGGGTCTCGGGGGAGGAGATTCGAGCAATGGGGCGAACCCTCGAATGGCGAGAGTTTGATTCGGAACGAGGGGTGGTGCATCGCTTTGAAGCGACGTTTGCAGGGCGCTCGCTAGAACTGGTGTCGGTAGTACACGGCGCGCAGCTTACGCTCTTTGTCGAGGGGGAGACGTTTCGGCTTTCATCCAAGGATTTCGCGGGGGGATTCGATGAAGAAGTCACGGGCGAAGGGGTGGTGCACACTCCTATGCCGGGGAAGATCATCGAAGTCCTGGTGCGCGAAGGGGACACCGTCGAGAAGGGGCAGGTGATGATTATTCTGGAAGCGATGAAGATGGAGCATAGTGTTCGGGCGCAGGGGGGGGCGATTGTTGAACGGGTGGATGTTGGTATTGGGGATCAGGTGGGGGATGGGGAAACTTTGCTTGTGCTTGGGGAGCGTTGATTGAGCACCGCGTCTGGGGCGAGAGAGGTTTAGGGGAGAGATTTTCGGACGGCGGCCCGGACTCCGTCGAGGTTGATGGGTGCTCGCTTGGTTGGAGTGGGGGGGAGGTTTTTTTCCAGGTGGGTGGCTGCGGTGCGTAGACTTTGGGTTGAGCGTTTGATGCGGTGCTCTGTGATGTCGAAGTTTGAGATGGCGCTGCGGGCTAGCCAGAGTTTTTTCAGGCGAGTGAGGAGGGCGGTCTGAGATTTTGCCAGGGCTCGGAGCCGCTGGGCTAGTCGTTTGCGGTCTCGGGAGGCGAGGCTTTTGGGTTTGCGACGCCAGGCGTTGTAGCGCTGGGCCGCGAGGGTTTTTTCGAGGGCGAACAATGATGCGTCCGCGGCGTAGAGCAGTTCGCGCCAGGTAGCCTTCTCTTCGCGGAAGCAGTCCTTCGCGTCGTCGATCTTCGCTCGCACTCGGATGAGCTTCTTGCACGATTTTTCGAGCGCGCCCTTCTTGCAGTTCGCAATGAAGTAGCTCTCTTCGAGGGTGTCGAAGAAGAGGTACTGGATTGGAGATCCGTTGAATACCTTGAAACCAGTGTCGTGGATGTCGCCCAGCTCGCGATAGAGCCGCGCTGCGGTGCCACGGTTCGAGGTTTCACCAAAAAGCCGAGCCGAGAAGGCCCGGTCGAAAGATTTCTTGTCGACGTCACCCGACCAGCTCTGCTGAGCCCCGTACGCGTAGGCGAACCAGGAGTTGCCCAGCAAATTGTAGTGACCAAAGTCTCCCCAGTCGGTGTTGATCAGGCCCAACGCGCCGAACTTGCGGCCGGCGGCCGCCCAGTTTGCGATGTTCCGCAGACTGTTCTCGACCCGTGGAAACAAAGAGTTCCAACTCGACGTCCCGGGACATACCAAAAACTCGAGATCGTTGTCCTTGAACACTTTGACCCGGTCGTACTTGAATTCTGCTTCGTACCACCAGTCGAGCATCACGATGTCTTTTGGAATTTTGGAGATGCGCCCGGGGTGGGCGTGGACCACGTCGCCCCAGATCATCGTGCGCTTGCCGTGCCGGTTCGCGAGTTCGCGCAACACGTCGATGTGTTCGAGATATAGACCGCCGGCGCCCAGTTCATCGCTTCGCGCCTTTCCCTGGCCGCGACCGAGATCCCAAGGCTCGTCACAGTTTGCGTTCATGAGCGGGGAGCGAAAATTTGGCAAGTATTCGTCGTAGAGATCGCGCAACAAGGCGCGGCTTTCCGGGTTGGTCGGGGCGATCGTCCAGCCTTCGTCGGTCTCCGCCAACTCCCGGTAGCGGGGAAGCGACAAGATGTGGTCCATATGCCCGAGGGACTGCAAGCAGGGCACTAGCTCGACGTGGTGCTGTGCCGCATAGTGGTCGAGGTCGCGCATGGTTTCGGCATCGAGCGGGGAAGCGTCGGCGCCGATCTCCGGATGTCGGCGGAAGCGAAACGTGTGCTCGGTATAGAGCATCAGCAGATTGAGCTTGAGCTTGACGGCGACGTCCACGATGCCGAACAAAGTCTCGAGTGTCGGAACCTTGCCTCGAGAGACATCGAGCATGATGCCCCGCATGGCAAAGTCGGGTTCGTCCTCGATTTCGCAAACAGGCAGCGACCTTGCTTCCTTCTCCGTTCCTCCAGCCAGAAGTTGGATCACGGTTTCGACCGCGTAACGCAGTCCTGCCCGTCCACCTCCCCGCAACTCGACCGCGTCCTGTCGGATTTCTATGCGATAGCGATCTCCCGACTTGCGCGACGTTTCTCCCCCGTGTCCGAGGGCGATCTGCGGGCCGAGATCTGCGCGGCGCAAATGAGCTTCGATCGGAAGCCGAACTCGGCATGCGCGCTCGATGGCGTCGCGCAAAATTCGTGCGGTCGCCCAACTCGTCACTCCGGCGCTGGGTGAAAGGACGATCGGGGTATTGCGATCGAGCGGAAAGTTGCCCGGCCCCTGGATCAGTTTCTTGGGTGCGGGCAATAGAGGGGGCAGAGACTTCGCACCGGACGTCCGGGTCAAGCGCGTGTCGGTCTTGAGAAGAGCGCTGGAATTTTGCGAGCCGGAACGTCTAGCTGCCACGGTCGAAGTCTACCGAATACCCACAAGTCGAGATCCAGCCGAGCGCTGATGTGTGGGTGAGGAGCGAAAAAAGAAAACGCGCCCGGATCGGCTCCTGACACAAAGTGACAGGGGAGGGGTAGCCAATCCGAGCGCGAATAAATTGTTATTTCGTGCAGTTCTTATGTGGAGTTAGAGCAAGGTGCGTGCCAGAAGCCCCAGCCAGCGGAAAAACTATGAGAATCAATTTAAGTCATTGGAATTGCTATCGATATTCTCAGCGTTGATCTAGCGACCCCCCACCCAGCGGCAGAGAGTGCGCAGCCCCGCATTCGGAGTGACACAAATTGTGTCCGGCGAGCCGTGGGCTGACCACTTTGGGCAGAGTCAGCTCTCAGCGGTCCAGGAGACAGGCCTCGCCCAAGGCGCGAATGTGCTCTGGCGTTGTCCCGCAGCAGCCACCCACCACCCGTGCCCCGGCCGCGATCCAACGCCCGGCCTGTTCGGCGAACGCGGCGGGTTCACAGTCCTCTCGCCGCTGATCCGGAGAATTGGGATAGGGTGCCCCGAGGTTGGCGTAGACCCCGAAGGCGAGTCCCGAAGCCGCCAGGGGAGCGAGGCACGGGGCGACGGCCGAGGGAGGCAAGCAGTTGACGAGGACGACCTCGGGTCCCGTTGTGCGGACGGCTTCCAGGGCTTCGTCGAGCGGTTCCCCGGAGAGCAGTCGCCCGTCGCTTCCGCAGATGAAGCTGATCCAGAAGGGCAGCTGTGTGAGGGCGGCCGCGTGCGCGGCGGCGAGGGACTCACCGATACAGTTCATGGTTTCCACCAGAATCAAATCGACGCCGGCATCCGCGAGATGGTCCGCGTGTTCGCGGTGCTCGATCTCGAGGGATTTGGCGTCCGGAACCCAGTCGGGTCGATAACAGTCTTCGAGCGGGGGCGCGGAACCCGCGACCCACACCTTGCCCGGCCGGCGATTGGTCGCTTCGCGCGCGAGTGAAACCGCGAGTCGCGTGAGTTCGCGGGCGCGCCCCCGAAACCCAGAATGTTTCTCGAGTACCCGGGACTGGGTGCGAAACGTGTTCGCGGTGATGATCTCGGCGCCCGAATCGACGTAGTCGGCGTGGATCTCTGCGATGGCTTCGGGGGCATCCAACAGGGCGTGGCTCGACCACAGCGGCAGGACGGACGCGTGACCGCGGCGTTCGAGTTCGGTTCCCGTGGCTCCATCCAGCAGGATCGGGCGCGCCGCGCCCATACGTTGGTCGAGGAGCGAGCTTCCATCGGAATCGGGGATGTCCCGCTGTTGCCCTGTCGGCACGGCTGTCGGCTCCACTCTTACAACCGGTTCGCCCCGGATCGGATTGCCGGGTAGTGTTGCCCCGACCCCACTCCTGCCCACCCCCAGGGCCCACATCGAAGCCCAAGGAACCCCGAACATTGGCCAAAAATCTCGAGAGCCTGGAACCGAGCGAAGACCTGGCGGCCCGGCTCGCCCAAGCGACCTCTGTCTCCGTGTTCTGTGACTTTGATGGTACCTATTCAGTTCAGGACGTGGGTTCGACTCTCGCGATGAAGTACCTCGGCGAGCGCCGCAAGGACCTTTGGCGCAGGTACGAGCAGGGAGAATTCGCCCCCTGGGAGTACAACCTCGAACTGTTTACCGGGTTCCGTCTCCCCGAGCCGGAACTGCACGAGTTTCTGGCGACGATCGAACTCGATCCCGGCGCCCCCGCGCTTCAGTCCTGGTGCAGCGATCACGACGTTGCGTTTCGCATCTTGTCCGATGGCTTCGACTACAACCTCAACTGGTTGCAGCGTCATAACGGGGTCGAGTTCGACTACGTATCCAACCACCTCGTCTACGGCGGGGAGTCGGGGGAGGAATGGACGATCTCCCCCGGCCGTCTCAACCCCGCGTGCGGCTGCGGCACAGGAACGTGTAAGGCCGGCATTATCGCTGCGCGCCGCAATGAACGTCCCGGGTCGTTCTGCGTGCATGTGGGCAACGGACGGGTCTCGGATCTCTGCGGCGCAGAAGAGGCGGACCTCGTATTTGCAAAGCAGACCCTCGCCGAGGCATTGCAGGAGCGAAAGCAACCCTTTGAGCCCTTCGAGTCCCTGCACGACGTTGTCGCCAAGCTCGACGCGTTGACCCTCGAGGCTCGGGCGCTGCGCGCTTAGCCAGCGGGAGTTTGCCAGCCGAGTTAGTGTTCGCCCTCACGAATTTGGAGTGAAGCGATGCCGGGTGTGCGGGTTGCGGTGATCGGCGCGGGGCTTTCCGGGCTGCGGGCTGCGGCAGGCCTGTCGCGTGCGGGTTGCGACGTAACCGTGCTCGAGAGCAGACGGGAAGTCGGCGGCTCCGCTTCCGGCGGCCGGATCGAAGGCTTCAGCATCGACGGCAGCCTGCCCGTGATGCGCTCCACGGACCTCGCGCTGCTCTCGTGGATCGAGCAGAGCCGGCTCGCCGAACTGTTGTTGCCCCCCCGCGCGATCGACGTTTCGCAGATCTACCGGGGCGCAGTCCAGCCAATTGAAACCCATGGCCTGGCGGCGCTTGCAAACATTGCTGGCGTGAGGACTTGGGACAAGAAGCGCCTGTTGCGACTTCCGCGCTTGATGGATCGCTACCGCCCCATGCTCGACCCGGATCAACCTGAACTTGCCGCCGACCTCGATTTCCGCAGTGCGCGTGACTTCGCCACGCTGTACTTCGGAAAATCGCTGTGGGACTACTGGATTTCGCCAGAGACGACATGCGAGTATGCGGGCGATGAATTGGAGCTGAGCCGGGTGGCGTTCTTGCTCGCCCGGATTGCGTCGCGAGAAGGCCGGGCGCCGCTCGGCGTGCCGCGAAGTGGCTTGTGGGAGTTGGTGGAGCGAGTTGCGGCGGAGCTCGATGTCGCGCGAGAGGTGAGAGCGGATGAAGTCGTCGCTCGACCCGGGGGCGGGTACGTGGTCCACTGCAGTCGTGCGGATCGCGCGAGCGCAAAATCTTCTTCCCGGACGTCCGGCTCTCTCGATGTAGAAGTCGAAGCCGTGGTGATTGCAACTTCGCCCGAGACGGCCGGGCGCATTGCCGCCCCGGTGCTGGTCCCCGCCGAGCGCGACTTCTTTGCCGGCTACTGTGGCGGACCTGCGGCTTCTCTGACCCTGGCGCTCGATTCGCCGATTGTGCCCGGGGCAAGCTTCATCCGGGTACCCAAGGCTGAAGCCTCCTCGATCGAGTGTTACCTCTGCGAGTCGGGTTCGGCGGAAGGTCGCGTGCCCGAGGGCAAGGGCCTCCTCACACTCCGCGCAAACGTAGGTTTTGCCAGGGCCTATCTCAGCGCTAGCGACGAAGTGGTCGAAAAATCACTGCTCGCTGCAGTTTCGAGATTTCACCCCGAGGCTGTGGGTCGGACGCGATTCACTCGTCTGCGACGCAGTCCCGACGGCAAGCCAAATTTCCACGTCGGTGCGTATCGGGATCTCGCGCGCTTCGCAAAGGTGCAAGAAGATCGCGGCAACGCCGGAAGGCGAATCTATTTTGCTGGCGACTATCTGATCGGGCCGAGTGCAAACCATGCGGTGGCTTCGGGGCGCCGCGCCGCCGCAGCGCTGCGCGCCCATTTCGGCGACTGAACACCGCTTTGCCGTGAGCAACGCTTGTTTGTTGAGACGGTTTCGCCGATAGCGACTCCAATCGTTTCGATTTGGCGTTTCGATTTGGGGTCTTGGCTTGTCGCAGTTATCACTCGGTCGTTGTTATAGACGCGGATTTGGCGTTTTCGCATTTTCTTGGATCGTCGGGTCAGCGGCCCTGTACTTCTACGCACAAGACATCCCCAGCCCCGCAGACGCAGATCTCTCATACACGAGCGAACCTGTGCCGGCCGCGCGCAACGCCCTGACCAGGCTCAACGAATCCGTGCAGAGCTTGAAATACCCCCACGACTACGACGAGGCCACCGATCGCATCGACCTGGCAATTATCGGCGCGGCATGGGATTCCGACTGGGTGGCCAAGACCCTCGACAGCAACGCCATCGCTCTGGAGCGATTCGAACGTGCGTTCGAGACCGATGCGCTGCAGATTCGCGTCGTGTCGAACTACGGCGAGCAGCAAGTGCTCGGGGGGTGGCTGATGCTGACGAAGCTCCGCGCCCTCGAGTCGCGGAGAGTTGCGCTGGGGGGTGAACCCGAGCGAGCGCTCCAGTCGCTGCTCGTCCTCGCGCACTTCGGCACGCGGATCCGCGAAATCGACGGAGGCCGCATGATTCATTACCTGACCGGCACCTCGGTCATTCGCGTCGCGCTGTCGGCGATACAGAGCGTTTTGAAGGACGCTTCGGTAGACCCCGAGTTGGCGAACCAGCTGGTGCGCTCACTGGACGGCATGCGTCTCAAGCGAGACGGATGGGCCCGGGTTGCACGGGGTGACTATCAATGGATCAAGGCGGTGCTCGACGAGTCGGTTGCGGCGCGCGAAAGCGCTGGTCCTCGAGTTTCGCGAGATCCGTTTGCCCGAGACGTCCTCGAATCCCTGCTCACCCTGGCGCCGAGATGGTACTCGCTCCAGCGAAACAGGACGCTCGCGAGACTGGCCGGTCATTACCGCGACAGCATGAGCACGAGCGTGAGCAGTGTTTCGTCGACCTGTGCCGGTGTGCGATGTCGCGAGGGGGCAGCGCCTATCGTGCAAATTGCGCCAAGCGTGTATTCGATCGAACGCAATGCACTCGGCAATTACTGGGCTGACCTGGCCCAAAGGTCAATTCAGATTTATCAGCAGACGGGCCGTGTTTCAGAGTCGATGGTCTCTGCCGTTCAGGTGATGATTGCGCTGCGGGCCTTCGAGGGAACCCGCGGGCGTATGCCCGACAAGCTCGACGAACTGGTGCCCGAGTATCTCGATCACGTTCCGCTCGACTACTTCGATGGACACGCGATTCGCTATTCCTCGGATCAACATCTGATTTATTCAGTGGGTTCTGATCTCGCCGATGCCCAGGGACAGTGGAACCCCGGAGAATCTTGTCATTCAGAGTTGAGCTTCCCCATCCCCTTTGCGACGGAGGGTCGCGCTGCGGCGGTGCGCTCCCTGATCATCTGCGGAGCGTCGCGATCGTAACCCCTTCTCCGCCCTCACCTCGCTCGCCCGCCCGGTGGGAAATGATATGCGGTGAAACAGTAAGGTGTTCGCGCACGGCACTGCGCAGGGCGCCGGTTCCGATGCCGTGGATGATGCGCAGGATCTCGTCGCCGTCGCGCAGCCCAAGGTCGAGCGCTCGCGCGAGTTCGTCGAGGGCTTCGTCGACGCGCCTTCCCCTTAGATCGCATTCCCGGCTCCCGCCCCCTGGTGCGACCTCGGTGGAGTCGGGTTCGGCGCGCTCGAAGTGGACTTTCCCCCGCCCGTCGTTAGCTGCGGCGGCATTCGATCGCTCCGCGTCCAGTGGCAGCCGGACCTTCGCGGCTTCGAGGTCGAACTTTGCGCTCGCGATCTGAACCGTGACCCGCCCGCGGCGATCGGGTAATGATTTCAGCACGCCCTTGCGCCCGCCCGGGAGCAACACCGAGTCGCCGGGTTTCGCGCGACGCCAGTCGACCGCAGGGCCCGTTCGCTCTTCCGGAAGCGGTTCTCGGGGCTGCTCCTGGCTCCGTTCCTCGAGGCTCAGCAAGCGTTCTCGGGCGTGGGCGGCACCCCGTGCAGCCTGTTTCGGCGTCGTGTCTCCCGCGCGTTGAAGTCCTCGAATGACCGCCGCCACCTGGGCGTGAGCGTCCTTGAAGGTCGCGTCGAGATCCGCCCGCATGGATTCGTAGATCTTGTCGCGACGTTCTTGCAGGCGTTCGAGTTTGCCCTGGTACTCGCTTCGCGCCGTTTCGCTTTCGGCCCGCAAGCGGACTGCTTCTTGTTTTTCTCGCTCGAGGGTGGCCCGACTGTTTGCCAGCTCGCTCAACATCTGATCGAGCTGTCGGTCCTCGCGTTCGAGCAGGGCATTTGCGCGGTCGAGCACCTCCGGTGCCATGCCCATGCGCGCCGCGACGGCGGTTGCGGATGAAACCCCCGCGCTACCTGTGTGGAGACGAAAGGTGGGGGCGAGGGTGATGGGGTCGAACTCGACGCACGCATTGCAGAACCGCTCGTCGACCTCGGCCATTTCCTTCAACAAGCTGTAGTGGGTTGTCGCGATGACCCTTGCGCCCCGGGCGGCGAGGGTCTCGAGGATCGATTGGGCGAGGGCCGCTCCCTCGCTCGGGTCCGTGCCGACGCCGACTTCGTCGAGCAAGGCCAAGGTATGCGGAGATGCCGCCTCCACGATGCCCGACAAGTTGACCATGTGGGCAGAAAAGGTCGAGAGACTTTCTCGCAAGTCCTGGCCGTCGCCGATGTCGACGAGAATGTTGTCGAACAAGTCGACTCGTGCGCCGGCCGCAGCGGGGACGTGCATGCCCAGGCGAATCATCACCGCCGCCAGGCCTACGGCCTTCATCGCGACCGTCTTGCCTCCGCCGTTGGGTCCTGAAATGATGAGCACGGTGTGGCGCTCGCCCAACTCGATGTCGTTTGGCACCGCTTCGCCCCTGGGGAGCAGTGGATGGCGCAGTCCCTCGAGTCGGAAGCAGCCGCCTCGTTCGACCGCGGGGTGCACGGCATCCAGTTCGATTGATAAATGACCGCGGGCGAAGGCGAGGTCGATGGTCGCAAGGGCCACGAGCCCAATCTCGAGCGAGGGACGTGCCGTTGACACCGCTTGGGATAGATCGCGCAGCACACGTTCGATCTCTCGCGCGACCTCGAGTTCGGTTTGCTTCAGTCGATTGTTGAGTTCCACCACGGCTTCGGGTTCGATGAAGAGCGTGGTGCCCGATCGCGAGGCATCGTGCACGATCCCCCGCACCCGGTTGCGAGCGTCGGCGCGCACCGGCAGCACATAGCGATCGTTGCGCACGGTGAAGTAAGAATCGGAGAGCGCAGCCTGCACGTTCGAATCCCGCAGATAGCTGCCGAGGCGGCGTTGCAACTGCGCCGCGAGATCGCTTGCCTGCCGGCGCGCGTGTTTCAGCGCAGGGGAAGCCGCGTCGCGAACCTCGCCCGAGGGATCGAGGCAGTGAGAGATTTTTTGCGCGAGCTGAGGGTCGAGTTCGATGCTCTCGGCGAGACCAGCGAGCAGCGGTGCACTGTCGCGACGCGCACCCAGGTAGACGAGAACCTGGCCCACAGCTTCGAGGGTCTTGAGAACATCGAACAGTTGCTGGGCCGACAAGATCCCGCCCATCTCGGCCCGCCGCAAGCCGCGCCGCAAGTCCGCGACTCCGTGCAGGGGAGGACTCTCCCCCGCTTCGAGCAGATGGCGAGCTTCGGAGGTTTCGGCGAGACGCTCGCACACTCCCGCAACTGAAGTTTCGAGTTCTGCGAGTGCGCAACCGTCCACGAGACGAACTCCCGTGGACGCTTCTCGCATTCTTTCCTCACTGGAATGGCCGTGGGAGTTGCCGCGTTGTGTGTCCGTTTCTTCTGCGGCCTGGGCGTCGACCTGGCCCAAGACGCCCAGCCGCAGACGGGCCTGAGGCGTGCGGCAGTAGCGCAGCAAACGGCTGACCACCTCAGGCCATTCAAGGCTTTCGAGGGTCTTCTGCGCAAGAAGGAGTTCCATCTGCAAAGCCTAGCCCCGATCCCCTGCTCGAATGATCTTGCGTACAACCTTCAGCTTACGGTTCGAACCGGCCGAAATACAACGCCATGGCGAGAGAATGTCCCACCGAGGCGATTTTGGAGTGCGCGCGCGATCTCGATCAGCGCAGTGTCGGCGAGATCGTCCGGTTGATCCACCGAGAAGACGCCGTCGCGCTCGAAGCCGTGAGCCTGGTCTTCGACCAGATCGAAGCTGCGGTCGATGTTCTCGAAGCCACAATCGCGGGGGGCCGAACCTGGTTCAACGTCGGGGCGGGGACCAGCGGGCGCATTGGCGTGCTCGACGCCTCGGAGATTCCCCCGACCTTCGGACTTTCACCAAAACGCGTGCAGGGAATCATCGCCGGTGGTGACCGGGCGCTCCGCATTGCGGTCGAGGGGGTGGAGGACAACTTCGAAGCCGGCAGCTGGGAACTCCGCGAGCGAGGACTCACCATGGGTGATGCGATCGTGGCGATTTCCGCGAGTGGCTCGACCCCATTTGCGCTGGGGGCCATCGAAGCGGCCCACGAAGTGGGTGCGCGCAGCATCGGGATCTCTTGCGACCCCAACTCCCCCCTGGCCGAAGCAGTGGAAATCTCGATCGCACCGCATGTGGGTCCAGAAGTGATCGCCGGCTCGACCCGGATGAAGGGTGGCCTGGTTCAGAAAATGATTCTCCACACCCTATCGACCGCGGTCATGGTCAAGCTCGGGCGGGTCAAGGGAAACTTGATGACGAACCTCGCACCCAGCAACGACAAGCTCAAGGACCGAGCCCTGCGTATCGTGCTTCAGCTCACCGAGCTGACTCCAGACCGGGCGCGCCAGCTGCTGGATCAAAACGGTGGCTGCGTCGAAGCCGCGCTTCAAGCTGCGCGCAGCCCTGTGGGCGGAAATTGACAATATTGTGTTCAGGTCCCGCCGCGGCTGCTAAATCGCCCGCATCCCGGTGATGTGTTCCCCGACAATGAGCGTGTGGATATCGTGGGTGCCCTCGTAGGTTCGCACGGTCTCGAGGTTCATCATGTGCCGCATGGAAACGTAGTCGTCCACGATGCCGTTGGCGCCGAGCAGGTCTCGCGCTTCCCGCGCGACCTGCAGTGCAATGTCGACATTGTTCCGCTTTGCCATCGACACCATCACGGGCTCCAGGCTCCCGGCATCCTTGATACGACCGAGGTGCAGCGATAGAAGCTGAGCCTTGGTGATCTCGGTGAGCATGATCGTCAGCTTCTGTTGGGTGAGTTGCTTGCTGGCGAGCGGGCCTCCCTGAACGATCCGATCTTTCGTGTACTGGACCACCTCGTCGAAACACGCCATGGCGGCGCCCATCACACCCCAGGCAATTCCGTATCGCGCCTGGGTGAGGCAGCTCAACGGTCCGCCGATGCCCTTGGCGCCGGGCAGCATGTTCGCTTCCGGTACTTCGACGTCGTGCATGAAGAACTCCGAGGTGATCGATGCCCGCAAGGAAAACTTTCCCTTGATGTCCCGTGCGTCGAAGCCCGGCCGATCGGTCTCGACGATGAATCCCCGCACGCCGTCGTCGGTGTTAGCCCAGACGATCGCGACATCGGCGACGGAACCGTTGGTGATCCAGCGCTTGGTCCCGTTCAACACCCAGCTACCGCCCTTGCGTTCGGCCCGAGTCACCATGCCGGTGACGAAACTTCCGAAGTCCGGCTCGGTCAGACCGAAACAGCCGATCTTCTCTCCCGCCGCCATGGCGGGCAACCAGGTCTCTTTTTGCTCCTCACTCCCGTAGGCGTGAATGGGGTACATGCAAAGGGATCCCTGCACCGACGCAAACGAGCGCAGGCCCGAATCGCCTCGCTCGAGTTCCTGCATCATCAATCCGTACGAGACGTTGTTCATCCCCGCGCAGCCGTAGCCTTTGAGGTTGGCGCCGAACATTCCCATCTCGGCAATCTGGGGCACGAGGTGCATCGGGAAGGAGCCGTCGCGGCGAATGTGATCGGTGAGGGTGGGAAGAAATTCGCCGGTCACCCATTCGCGCACGGAGTCGCGCACCATGCGCTCTTCTTCGCTGAAGTGAAAGTCGTCCAGGAGGAGGAAGTCGGGGGATTGATACGCGGCCACGTGGGTCTCCGAACTTGGGATGTTTGCGGTCTGAGATCGAGAAATAGAGACTAGCAGCTCGAAACAGGGCCCCGGGCACAGGAAAGGCCCGGCGAATCTGGCTTCGACCGGGCCTGCTGGGCGAATCTGCGGGCTACTTCGGCGTGGGGTTATGCGCGGGAGCAGACTGTGCGACCCGCGCGACTACTTCAACCCAGTGCCGTCCGACCTACTCGAGCAACTTTTCGAGGGAGCGGACCTTCCGGGTCAGTGAATTCACTTTCTTCTCGAGCTTCTTGACGTCGTTGCTGCTGGCGACGGGCAGTCGGGCCAGGAACTCGTCCAGATTGTTTTCGATCTGCTTCAAGACCTCGATCCGGTAGTCGTCGGCCGCTTTGATTGCGGGAATTTCGAGCAGCTGC
This sequence comes from Myxococcales bacterium, assembly GCA_022563535.1. Classification (NCBI taxonomy): domain Bacteria; kingdom Pseudomonadati; phylum Myxococcota; class Myxococcia; order Myxococcales; species Myxococcales bacterium. Next base: position 3,787 of record JADFNE010000036.1, on the reverse strand, counting down.
TTCTGCACCTTTTCGGCTCTGGCCTGTGCGCGTTCGGAAAAATCGCGTCGGTTTTCGTCCGCACGTTCCTGGAGCCTGTGCAGCTCCTCGCCCGCGTTTCGGATACCCGCCTGAACGCGATCCAATCCGTCTTCGAACAGGCTCGCTCTTGCTTCCATGATCGTTGCCCTCCTCAGAAAATGCTGGCTTCCGGAGTCCGCAGGCAGCTTGGACCCAGTCGGGACGGTTTGCGCCTATCGGTTCGGAAGAAAACTGCTCATCGGTCTGCGGGGCCGGAGCGCACCTTCAGCGGCTTGTGAGCTGGGGCAGTTTAACACGTTGCGTCATGGCATCAACAAGTGCAGAGAAAAACTTAACTAATTGATATCCAAATAGAATTAAAAATGTGGCGGTCGAGATCGACGCGCTGCGGCATAGGGAATTACCAGCGAATCAAAGCGCTAGCCCAGGTGAATCCGGATCCGAAAGCGGTCATCGAGACCAGCTTTCCCGGCGTCAAGCGGCCGTTCCTCGTGGTCTCTGCGAGCAGCATCGGGATCGAAGCTGCCGAGCAGTTCCCGTACTTCTGGATGTTGTTGAAGACCTTGTCCTCGGAGATCCCCATGCGTTGGGACACCGCTTCATTGATCCGGAGGTTGGCCTGATGAAAGAGAAAGAGATCGACATCGTCGAGCTTGGCGCTCGCTGCGTTGAGTGTTTCGATCAACACTTCGGGCATACGACTGACGGCGTGCTTGAACACGTAGCGGCCTTCCATGTGTGGATAGATTCGACCATCGTCGATCATCTCGTGAGTAAGCCTCGCTGGCGTTTGCCCAGAAGACGGTGCTTCGATCCAAAGTCTGCGCGCGAACTTGCCTTGAGCGTGCATGCGTACTTCGAGAATCCCCGCTGGATCGGATTCGTCGGGCTGCGATTCCAGGATCACTGCTCCCGATCCGTCGCCAAAAATTACACTCACGTCTCGGCCGCGGGTACTGACGTCGAGACCGGTCGAATGCACTTCACAGCCCATCACGATGACGCGATTGAATTTGCCGCTGATGATCAGGCTGTCTGCAATGTTCAGGGCAAAGAGAAAGCCACTGCACTGAGCGCGCAGATCGAGACAGGGAACTTCGCCCATGTCGAGGGCTTCGTGGACGAAAAACGAGGTACCGGGAAAGTCATGCTGTGAGGAGAGCGTTGCGAGCAACAGGCAGTCGATGTCACCGACTTCGAGATTGGCCTGCTCGAGCGCTTGGTCGATCGCTTTGCGGCCGAGGCTGGCGGGGGTCTCGCCCTCCGTGATCCAGCGTCGTTCGGCAATGCCCGTGCGCTGTCTGATCCATTCGTCGCTGGTGTCCATTCGCTTCGCGAGGTCGTCGTTGGTAATGACCTGGTCGGGTACGCACATTCCTGTGCCGACGATCTTTGATCGCATGCCCATGCTCCTATACCCCCTCTGTTTCAACCTCGGCCGCGAGTCCGTCGAGTAGCCGCCGGTCAAAGTCCGGAGCTTCGGGACTCCACAATATTTCTTCCGCCCGCATCAGGAGATCGCGCAGGCCCTGTTTTTTGAGCGCCGAAATCGCGATGCCCCCGTGGCGACGGGCAATCGCCTCCCCAACCCCGTCAGGCAGACGGTCGACCTGATTTAGAACCAAAAGCTCGGGAATCCCCTGGAGACCAAGCCCTTCGAGCACACTGTGGACGGCTTCTATGCGCAACTCGATGTCGGGAGACGCAGCGTCGACCACGTGCAACAGCAGCACAGCGTCACTCAGTTCTTCCAGGGTAGCGTGAAAAGCAGCCACCAGTTCGTCCGGCAGATCGCGAATGAACCCCACCGTGTCCGTGATGATTACCTCGCGCTCTCGGGGAAAGCGCAAGCGTCGGCTCATCGGGTCGAGGGTCGCGAACATCTTGTCTTCGATGAAGGGGTCACTTTTGGTGAGGCTGCGCAGCAGCGTGCTCTTGCCCGCGTTGGTGTAGCCGACGATCGAGAGAACCGGCACGCCGCGCCGATTGCGCCGGCGACGCCGTTGTTCGCGCTGACCGGCGAGTTTCTTGGTTTCGCGCTCGAGGCGCGTGATCCGGTCGCGCACGCGACGTCGATCTACTTCGAGCTTTGTTTCGCCGGGACCGCGCCCGCCGATCCCCCCGGCCAGCCGCGAGAGCGAAACTTCTGCGCGCTGGGCGAGACGTGGCAGCCGGTATTTGAGTTGCGCCAGTTCGACCTGTACCTGGCCGTCCCGGGTCGACGCGCGCCCGGCAAAGATGTCGAGAATCAATTGGCTGCGATCGAGCACCCGGAGTTCGAGCCGCTCACCCAGGTTGCGCGCCTGGGTAGGGGTGAGATCCTGGTCGAAGATGACGAGGTCGACGTCGCTCTGGAACGCCAACACCATCAGATCCTGCAACTTGCCCCGGCCGACGACGGTCTTTGGATCTACGCGATTGCGATTCTGGGTGAGGACGTCGCAGATGGTGACGTCGGCAGCCCGCGCGAGTTCGCGCAGTTCGTCTAGATGCAACTCGAGTTCGTGGGCATCGCGCCCGGCGGTGACCGAAACCAGGATCGCTCGGTCGCGGGTATCGACCTCACGGCCGCGAACACTGGCGGTGAGATCGTCTTCGAGTTCGCGAATCCAGTGTTGGAATTCGATGTTGATCTGCGCAGGATGGACCGGCTTGTGTTCGACAATGCCTTTGTTGCTGCGGACGGTGGGTTCGAGGGCCGCGATATAGGCGAGCCCGGGGAGTCCGTCTTCGAGCGCTGCTACGCTCACCATCGCGTCGAGGCGCAGCAGTAACAGATCAGTCTGGTCGTCCCGAGTGAGGCCCTCCCCCGCAAGATGGGTGTGGATGCAGCGCAGACCCCGCAAGCGACCTTCCCCCGCGCGCAGACGCCCCCAATCGGGTAGTTCCAATGAACTGGGTCCGCCGACCATGACGTGGGCGACGTTGCCGCGGCGATCGACCAGCACGCCGACCTGCCGGCGAATCTCGCGACTCAACTCCGTAAGCTGCCGGGCGAAGTCGTTGTTGAGGAGCACGTCCGCGTCCAGTTTCCGGCGGAAGAGGCGTTCGAGCCGCTGGACCTGGCTAGCCTTCAGGCCATGGGTGTTCCCGTAAACTTGGATTACAACCTCCTCTCCGACAATCGAGGCCCCGAGGGGCTGAATACGCGAAGGGATTGGAACCGCGTGAGACTGCGCGCTCGAGACCGCCGCGAACGCGACCTTCGACTCTTCTTATAGATGCGGAGGGGCTCGGTAGCAAGACGTAGGCGTCGTTTCGTCGGGGTTGCTTCTTGTTTCTCGTACGCCTCGCACCGAATCGGGCCGGGGTTGTTCTGGTTCGGCTTGGGTTGTTCTGGTTGCGGGGCTTGTGGTCGCGGGGCTTTGGGGGTGAGGCTCGGGGGTCTTGCACTGGGCGTGTTGCCATTTGGGCGATGAGGGAAAGGGGGTTTTCGGGGGTGCTGGGTTGGTGCGGGGCGTGGTGGTGGCGCGGACAGGGGGTGAATGAAAGTTCACGGGTTGTTGTTGTTATTTATTTTAGTTATCTGACGCATTATTGGGTTGATAAGGACGATCGTTCCTGCTACAGTAGAGGCATGGCAGTAATCAAGCAGCTCGAACTCGCTGACTTCGTCATGCAGAAGCGCATGACCTCTGGGCATGGCGGGCCGCGCAAAGGAGCTGGAGCCAAGCGGGTTGGACGTGGCCAGGTGCCTCATCGACAACGATCTGATTTTAATAAACTCACTCCCGCCCACGTGACGTTGCGCGTTGTAAAGGGACTC